>CAZEHU010000017.1:0-13804 GCA_964511605.1 uncultured Myxococcales bacterium | reverse complement strand
CCAGCGGCCCTTGGGCCCCAATTGCAAGAGCCGACGTCCCCCAAAGGGATGTCGGCTCGAGCTCGGACCCGCGGCGGGCCGATCAGACGTCGAACCAGCGGCTGGCCTCTGCGGACTCTCTGGCCGCATCGCTGAGGACGTTCGAGACCTGCCGCGCGACGGCGTTCTGCTCTTCGACGGCTGCGGCGATCGTGGTCGCCCACTCCGTCGTCTGGGCCACCGAGGTCTCGACCTCCCCCACATCGCTCGCCACGGTCTGGACCGTCTGCCTGATGCGCTCGATCGTCGCTTCGATCCGGGTCGTCGCGTCGGCCGTTCGATTGCTCAGAGCTTTGACCTCCTCAGCGACCACCGCGAAGCCGCGCCCGGCCTCGCCCGAGCGCGCCGCCTCGATCGTCGCGTTGAGGGCCAGGAGGTTGGTCTGCTTGGCGATCGCCGCGATCACCTCGACGACCCGGCCGATCTCACCGCTGGCGTCCACGAGCGACTCCATGACGGTGCGGACTCGCGTCGTGCGCTCCGCAGCGCCTTGGGCCGCCATGGCCGTTCGGCTGGCGTTCTCGGAGATCTCTGCGATGCTGGCCTCGAGCTCCTGCATCGAATCCGAGATACCACCGACAATCCCGCTGCTGGAACCCAAGCGCCCTACGACGGCTTCCACCTGCGTCTTCAGATCGGCCATGTGATCCGAGTAGTCCGTCAGCTCGGAGGTCGACATCCGCTCCACGCTGAGCCTCAGGGAGCGAAGCGTCGTCATCAGGTAGGCATCGCAGACGAGCTGTACGTCGTAGTCGAGCACCCGGAACAGGGCCTGCTCGGCCCGCGCCCGGGCGGCGGGCAGGCGCCGGGCCTTGCGGAGCCGGTCCCGGATGAGCCGGCGATACTCCGAGTAGCTGCCCAGGTACCACTTCTGGGGCAGGTTGATCCGGTCATGGACCTCCCCGATGCGGAGCCTGCGCTCGCAGTAGTCCAAGCCCCAGGACGTCCTCGCTCCCTCGAAGAGCTCGACGAAGTACCGCCCCTGCGTGTCCTCGAGGGCCTGGCGTAGCGCTGTGAGGTCGACGCCGCGGGACCGGGCGTGGGCCGCGAAGAACGCGCGCGTGGGTCCGAAGGCGAACTGCCAGTCGTAGAAAGAGCGTGCGATCTCGGGAGCCACCGAGCGAGCCCAGTCCGTGAGGCCGAGGATGATCTGCCGCTCCTCCTCCCCGATCCGAAGGAACTCCCGCCTCTGGGCGAGGTTGGCCTCGCTCAGGCCGAGGAACTCGGTCAGCTTCGTGCTTCCCACAGACATCGTTGCAGTCCTCCTCGGTCCCACTCGGCGCCGCCGAAGGCTCACTCACCGGCGCGTGGCCTGCCACCCCTTCTTCGATCCCGCCGCTGGTCGGTGACCAGCGGCTCGACGCGCGAGATTCTGGCGCCGACGGCCCCCGCCGTCAACGCCCGCCGTCAACGGAGTTGGCGGCGCTCGCGCGGACCTCCTTGAACATCCCCCGTGGGGACTACACGCTGGGGCCCGACCTGGCCGACCCCTGGGGGACCTCCCGGCGGCTCGGCGCCGACGTCAGGAGGTAGGGTGGCAGCGTCCCAAGGAGCCAACCCGAGCTCGCGCCGAGCCCTCGTCGTGCTGCTGGCCTGCCTGCTCGGCTTCGTAGGCTGGCTGGCCGCCGAGGTCTACAGGAGCACCCAGCAGGAGATCATGGCCGGGGCCGAAGCGAGAGCCGTAGCGAGGGCCGACCTCCTCAAGGTGATCCGCGGCTACTACACGAACCACGTGGTCCGCGAGGCCAAGACCGTTCTCAGGGTCGACCACGCCCACATGGGGCCGACCTCGCCGCCGCCCGTGCTGCTACGGCTCGGAACGCGGCAGCGCGCCTCGTGGAGCTCGCCGGGCGATTGGCGGCCGGTGGCGCCTGAGCCCGAAAGATGGCAGCCGTAGCCGGGCTCCGCTTGACGGCGAGACCCTCTCCCCACTAGTACTCCCAGCATCATCCGCGGTGCCGCGGGGGGAGTACTTGGTCGGGGTCGACCCCGCCAGGCGCCCGGGCATCGAACAGGAGGTGCCATGAGAATCCTGGTCGTGGACGACAGCCGCGTGATGCGCTCGATCGTCATCCGTACCATGCGCCAAGCCGGCTTCGGGCATCACGAGTACGAGCAGGCCGAGGACGGCGCGGCGGCCCTCGAGCGCGTCCGAATCGGTGACATCGACTTTGTCATCACCGATCTGAACATGCCCGGCTTGACCGGCCTCGAGCTCGCGGCAGCCGTGCAATCGGAGGGATTGGAGACACCTATCGGGTTCGTCACCTCCGTAGCGACGGATGAGAACCGGCACGAGGCTCTCCGCAAGGGGGCCCGCTTCGTCCTGACGAAGCCGTTCACGGCCGACGTGATGCGGGAGACCCTGTCTCCCTGGCTGGGTGATCCCTGAGCCGAGCCAGAGCACCGATCGGTGATCTACTCTTTGAGCGAGAGCGTCTGAAAGGCGTTGAGCGCGACGACCTGCTCCGCCGATGGCTCGAGCAGGAGCACAGCCTTCGCCTCCCTCCGTGCCTGCGCCGGGTCGCCCGGGTGGGAGAGCTGGACGGCGCCGCTCGCGATCTGCTCCTGGAGCCACGCGAGCAGGGCTCCGGAGACGTCGCACACGAGGAAGCGCGCGACCGGTCCGCTCGTGGGCTGTGCCAACGCTCCGGGGCCAGCAGGTTGGGCCTGCGGCTCGATGATCGACGCCCGAGTGGCAGGACCTGCGGCGTGTCCGCTGTCGTCTCCTTCGGCCGGATCCCCGTCGTGCGGAGGCAGGTGAAGGGCTCCGGGGGGCGCCACGAGCCCGAGCAGCTCCGAGCGGCCGCGGAACTCCACCTCAAGGCAAGCTGCCTGGAGAGCCTCCTCCTCGACCCACATGCCCAGCTCCTTGTGCGTGATGGACCGGATCGCCAGGTCCTCGACGCTATTGGAGATCTGGGTCCTCTGGTCCCGGCCGTCGCCGTTCCATCCCCCGACGAGGATGTTGATGACCTCTTGCAAGGACTCCTCGAGCTCCTCGGTCATCTGGCCGGGGGTCTCCGGCATCATCAAGAGGGCGGCGCCAAGGGCTCTCGCCAGGCGCGAAGAGAACAGGAACGCCATGGGTCGATCGTCCTCGAGCCGACGACTCTCGCCGATCCAGACCTCCGGCCCCACGGCCAGGGCCACAGCGTCCCAGCCGTAGGCACCGGTCGTCGGGCGGATCTTGCACTCCTCGCCGACCAGCTCCGTGGCGCAGATGGCGATCCGCTGTAGTCCGGTGACGAGAGCTTGCTGTGCGTCCTTCGAGGCCACGGCGCTGCTCCCTATCACGTCTCGCATCGATGGGGGACCTCGGTGCGGACCGCGGCTGCTCTCCGCGACGGGAGACGGAGCGATCGCAATGGGTTCTTTTCAGCGCATCGGCCGTCTCGTAGACTACGGCCGTCGCGTCCATGAGCTGCTGGCCGCGGAAGGGGTAGCGTGAGCGCTGGGGAGTTGGACGACCTCGTCCGCGAGTTCATCGTCGAGAGCTACGAGAACCTCGACGTCGTCGACGCACGACTCGTCGAGTTGGAGCGTAGTCCGGAGTCCGCTGAGATGGTCACGGAGATCTTCCGCGGCCTGCACACCATCAAAGGAACGAGCGGCTTCTTCGGCTTCTCGGCCGTCGAGCGCACGAGCCATGCGGCCGAGAACCTGCTCGGCGCCATTCGGGACGGACGGTGCGCCATCGACAAGGAGGTCATCTCCGCGCTCCTACGGGCCGCCGATGCTCTCCGCGCGATCTTCGGCGCCATCGAGGCCTCGGGGGCCGAAGGGCGCGGCGTGGACGAGGATCTCGTCGCCCTGCTGGAGAGCCTGATGGCAGCGACCGGGCAGCCGGAGGCCGTGCCGGAGCCTGCGGATGTGCCCTCGCCGGAGCCGGAGTCGAGCGCGGCTCGGGAGCCCGTGGCTGAGGCTTCGGTCCAGGAGGCGGACGGGGACGGCGGCACGGCCGGGGCGGCCTCCCAGAAGGGAGCCGAAGTGCCGGCTGGATCTCCTACCCCGGGCTCTGTTGCCCGAGAGAGGATGAGCTCCGCCGTGGCCGACTCCTCGATCCGCGTGGACGTCGCCCTCCTCGACCGGCTGATGAACCTCGTCGGCGAGCTGGTGCTCGCCAGAAACCGCCTCGTCCAGTATGGCTCGCCCAACGCCGAGTCCGGCGCCGATGGAGTTACGCAGCGCCTCAACGTGATCACGACCGAGCTGCAAGAGGAGATCATGAAGACCCGGATGCAGCCCGTCCGCAGCATCTGGGCGCGAATGCCCCGGGTCGTACGCGACCTCGCCACCGAGTGCGGCAAGGAGGTCGAGCTGACGACCTACGGTGCGGAGACGGAGCTGGATCGCTCCGTCATCGAGGCGATCAAGGATCCCCTGACCCACTTGCTCCGCAACAGCGTGGACCACGGCATCGAGATGCCCGAAGAGCGCGTCCGCAAAGGCAAACCCAGGGTGGGCGAGGTGACCTTGAGGGCGTACCACGAAGGGGGACTGGTCAACATCGAGATCAGCGATGACGGCGCCGGTATCGACGTGGAGCGCGTTCGTGATGTCGCTGTCGAGCGCGGGGTGATCTCGGCCCAGGAGGCCTCCAGGATCGGCGAGCAGGAGGTCCGCGGGTTGATCTTCCGGCCTGGCTTCTCGACCGCCCGTGAGGTCACGAACGTCTCTGGCCGCGGCGTGGGCATGGACGTGGTCAGGACCAACATCGAGAAGGTCAACGGCACGATCGCCGTCGAGGGACGTTCGGGCTCGGGGACGACCTTCCGGCTCAAGATCCCCCTGACACTCGCGATCGTCCCGGCGCTCATCGTCCGCTGCTTCGATCGGCGCTACGCGATACCCCAGCTCAACCTCCACGAGGTCGTCCACGTCGGCGGGCAGGAAGGCGACCTCGAGATCGAGCAGTTCCACGGCGCTCCGGTCTGTCGCCTGCGGGGCAAGCTGCTTCCCCTCATCCGACTCCGCGAACACGTCAAGCTCGAGGGCGAGGTGGACGAGCGCAGCGACGATGGCGAGTGGTACGTCCTCGTCCTGGCTGCAGGCAATCAGCGCTTCGGGCTCGTGGTGGACGACGTAGAGGAGAGCGAGGAGATCGTCGTCAAGCCTCTGGAAGGGGGGTTGGTGGCGGCGTCCATCTTCGCGGGGGCCACGATCATGGGCGATGGCCGGGTGGCGCTCATCCTCGATGTCCACGGCCTCGCGGAGAGCAGCGGCGCTATCGCAGAGGTGCGAGGTCGGGAACGCATCGAGGAGCGAGAAGCAGCGGGGCACCGGGAGCCCTACGATCACCTCCTCCTGCTGGACAACGGGCCCGACAACCTGATGGCGGTCTCGCTCGAGGCCGTCGATCGCCTCGAGTTCGTCCGCAGGGAGCAGATCCAGCGAGTCGGCCCCCACTCGATGATCGACTACGGCGGAGAGATCCTCCCCGTCTTGCGCGTCGAGGACATCGCCGAAGAGAGGCGAGGTGCCCCACGGACTCGTCCGGGAGCCCCGCCCAAAGAGGAGGTCCCGATGGTGGTGTTCCGGCGCGGGTCGCGGCGCTCGGCGCTGCGAGTGGAGCAGATCCTGGACATCGTCGAGGTGAGCGGGGAGCTCCAGCCAGTGGGCGTGAGGAAGGGTGTGCTGGGGAGCATCGTGATCGGCGATCGGATCGCGGAGCGCCTCGACATCGAGCACCTCTGGCTCCGGGCGCGTGCACGCTACAAGGCGGTCACGCGGACCCACGAGGCGCTCTCGTCGTGACTCCAACCCAGCAGTACTGCAGCTTCTGGGCCGCTGGGCTCCTGTTCGGGATCGAGGTCGAGCACGTCCAGGAGGTCCTGCGGTTCCAGCCGATGACCCCGGTGCCGCAGACACCACCGGCTATCCGCGGGCTCTTGAACCTCCGTGGTCGGATCGTGGTCGGGGTCGACTTCCGGACACGCCTGCGCCTCACAACAGAGGGGGCGCCGGAGCGTCCGACCAACGTGGTCGTCCGAACCGGGGGGGCGTTGGTCAGCCTCCTCGTCGACCGCATCGGTGAGGTGGTCGAGGTCCAAGAGGAGCAGTTCGAGCCCACTCCGGAGACCGTGGACGCCGCCATCCGCGAGATCCTCCGCGGGGCGTACAAGCTCGATGCGCAGACGCTGCTCCTGGTTGTGGACCTCGAACGGATCCTCGATGTGGTCGCAGATGCGGCCTGAGACGATGGCACGGAGGGAGCGGAGATGAAGGCGTTGGTGGTAGACGACTCCCGGGCGATGCGAGCCGTCTTGACCCGCTACCTCGATGGTCTGGGTATCGAGGCCGATGGTGCGGAGGACGGCACGGCGGCTCTCGAGCGCCTGGAGTCCCAGGGCCCGGTCGATCTGGTCCTCCTCGACTGGAACATGCCGGGGTTGAGCGGGCTCGAGGTGCTCGAGCGGATCCGGGCTCGACAAGACTGGGATGCGATCGCGGTCGTGATGGTCACCACCGAGAGCGAGCTCGAACGCGTCGTCGCCGCGTTGGACGCCGGGGCGAACGAGTACCTGATGAAGCCTTTCGGACGCGAGGCCCTCGCGGAGAAGCTCGAGATCGTGGGGCTGCCGATCGCATGAAGCTGCTCGTCGTCGACGACAGCGCTGTGGCACGGCGGGTGCTGCTCCGGGCCTTCCAGGAGGCGCCGGGTATCACGGCAGTGCTCACGGCGGCCGACGGCGATATCGCTCTCAGGAAGGTCGAGGTCCACCACCCCGACGCGGTCATCACGGACCTCGTGATGCCCCGGATGGGCGGGCTGGAGCTGGTCGAGGCCTTGCGAACGCGGTCTCCGACGATGCCGGTGATCGTCCTGAGCTCCCACACCACGGCTGGGGCTCGCGCGACCTTGAAGGCACTGCGAGCCGGGGCGACCGCCTACGTCACGAAGCCGAGCTCCCTGTCCACAGGCGCATCGTTGGACGACGCGGTCCGCGAGGTGCTCGCTGTGCTCGAACGCAGGAGCCGACGTGGATCTCCGGCGATCCCCTCTGCCTCGCGCAATTCAGCCGCGGGGGGACTGGTCTCCCACGTGGTTCGCTCCACCTCTCGCGCGGCGGGCGGCCTCCAGGCCCTCGTGATCGGAGGATCCACGGGGGCTCCGACGATCATGCTGGACACCATCGGGGCCGCACTCCGCGGTACTCGTGCGCCGGTCCTGATCGCCCAGCACATGCCGCCCACGTTCACGCGGATCTACGCCGAGCAGCTCGAGGAGGTCTGCGGACGACCTGTCCGGGAGGCGGAGGATGGCGGGGCCGTGGTCTCGGGCTCCATCTGGCTCGCCCGCGGCGACCACCACATGGAGGTCCATCGACGGGAGGACGGGGGACTCCAGCTCCGCGTCCACCAGGGGCCGCGCATCAACTTCTGTCGCCCCTCCGTCGATCCTGTCCTGGCGTCCGCAGCAGCAGCATTCGAGGGGCGCGTCTTGGCCATGATCTTGACCGGCATGGGCAGCGACGGCCTGGACGGGTGCCGTGCCGTGCGCGAGGCTGGCGGCGTCGTCTTCGTGCAGGACGAGGCCTCATCGGTCGTCTGGTCCATGCCAGGCTCGGTCGATCGGGCCGGGATCGCCAACGCCGTCCTCAGCCCAGCGGACCTGGCGAGGTCGGTCTCGCGTCTGCTCGGGGGAGTGCGGCAATGAGCCTCACCGCCGAGACGCGCGAGAGCCTGAGGAGGGTGCTCCGGGAGAGCGCGGGCATCCAGCGCGACGAGGGCAGGGACTACCTTGCGGAGGCGCGCCTGACCGCCCTGGCCCAGGAGCTCGGATTCGACGGTCTGCCGGCCCTCATCGCAAGAGCAGGGTCCCACGGTGCGCTCCGTGTCCGCCAGCGCGTCGTCGACGCCATGACGACGAACGAGACCTCGTTCTTCCGCGGTCCATCGGTCTTCCGGGCCATCGAGCGAGACATCCTGCCGGCCCTGCTGGCCCGCCGGCAGCGGAGGAAGTCCCTCGTGGTGGTCTCCGCAGCGAGCTCGTCGGGCCAGGAGGCCTACAGCTTGGCTATGATCGCAGACCAGCTCTCGCAGCTCGACGAGGGCTGGCGCCTAGGCATCCATGGCTGGGACATCTCCCGTGAGTCCATCGAGCGCGCGCGGCAGGGGCTGTACACGCAGCTCGAGGTCAACCGTGGTCTGCCGGCGCGGAACCTAGTGCGCTACTTCCAGCGTGATCCGGAGGGGTGGAGGCTTCGCCCACAGATCCGGGAGATGGTGAGCTTCCGCGAGGCGAATCTCGCGCGAGCTTGGCCCACCACGGGACCGATCGATGTGCTGCTGCTTCGCCACGTCCTCATCTACCTGGACGACGACACGCGCCGCGACATCGCGAACCAGATGGCGCGCCGCCTCGCGCCGGATGGATACGTCCTCCTCGGGGCGGGCGAGTCCATCGCCGGACTCCACGATATGCTGGAAGAGGAGCGCGTTGGCACGGTCGTATACACTCGTAGGGCGGACCGCCCGCAGGATGGCAAGTCGTGGTGAGCCCCGAGAAGCTGTCGGCCTGGATAGGGGAGGTCCTCGAGGTCCAGTGCGGGCTCTCTGTGGCTCCGACCGAAGGGGGGCCGGACGAAGGCCTCGGATACCTGGCGACCGTGGAGATCTCCGGAGGCTCCCGATGCCGCGTGGTGTTGTGGAGCCACCTGGGGCTCGCGCGCCGCGTCGCCCTCGCGATGTTCGGGACCGATCCCTTCTCCCTCGAGGACGAGTGGACCCGCGATGCGGTCGGGGAGATCCTCAACATCGTGGCGGGCATGGTGAAGGCCTCGCTCCCGGGCCCCTCGAACCTCAGCGTCCCGGTCGTTGAGGAACAAGAGGTGCCGTGGGAGGCGCCCCGAGGCATCGTGGAAGAGGTCGCCGTCATCGATCCTGTCGAGTGCCTCGTCCGAGTTGCCATCGTCGAGGCCGAGCCCGACGAATCCCGCTGAGGGGCGACCAGAATACGAGCGCTCGCCGGAGCTCCTCGTTGGGACTTGGCCCCCAAAAAAAAGTGCCACCAGGTGGGACATGTCCCACCTGACATCATTGGCGTGCCCCATCCTGCAGGGGCGCGACGACGCGACCAGCCCAATGTCGGGCGGCCGAGGGTCGTGGCGAGCCAGAGCGCAATATGCTCACCGCTGTGTCCCCGGCGATCGCGTCTGCGACGCCAAAAGCACCTCCTCTTCGAGCGCCTCTTGCCGCGGGAGACGTCGACCCGGACGCTGCCCAGCGCTACCTCAGCGGAGAGGTCGAAGAGGTCATCGTCCGGCTCCCCGCGGCCCTCGCGGACCTGGTGGCTCCCGGCGACCTCACCGCTGTGCAGATCGGCGGCGGGGCGGATGCGATCCTCGAGGGGCTGGTCGTCTCGGTCGATCCCCGCGGACAAGACGTCGCGATTCGCGTCAGCGCGAGTGGCTCCTCGTCGGTCTCCGGGGCCACGCGTCCCGGGCGGACCGCGATCCGGATCGCCCCTCCCAAGCCGCTCTTGCCCAAGGCCCGCTTTCGCCCCGAGTCCCGCGCGGACTGGGAGCCAGCGACGGTCCTCAACCTGTCCACGGAGGGCGTGGCTTTCGCGCTGGAGGGCGGCTCCGACGCCGGCGACAGCGGAGCGTCCTGCGCCGTCCAGCTCTTGGTGGCCGGCGAGGAGTGGCCGGTCTGCATGGGCGCCGTCGTCTGCCGTCGCCGCACCCTGGGGGGCGCGCTCCTCCTCGGATGCGCTATCCTGCCCCACACGATCGGGAGCTGCTGCGGCCAACGTCTCGAGCGGACCATCATGTCCTGGCAGCAGTGGAGGCTCGCCGCCGCGGGCCGGGACACTGGACGTTCCTGAGCGTCCGCCAGGTCTCCTCGACCCTCGCGACTGCCAGGGGACCAGCGGTTCCCTCGGGTCCGAATCGCTCGGGTCTGAACACCTCGATGGGGGCGTTCACGCGGCACCGTGAGCCCACCAAGGGCTCAGAGCTGCCCCTGCAGGCGCACGACCAGAGCGTCGCCGAGCTCGTCGCCGACGTAGGATGCCCCTCGATCACCGTAGCCTCTGGCGGCGGCCGCGCTGTCGGCCAGGCGGAGCATGTAGGTGCAGGAGACCTTGCTCCCACCCCAGCGCCCCCTCCGATCGGTGAACCACACCAGGGAGGCCTCTACCGCGCCGAGCGAGTCGTCGTCGCGGTCGCGGTCGGGGTCGTGGTGTTGGAGGCGGGCAAGGAGGGTCCAGGACTCTTGCAGGTCGAAGCTCGCGAGCAGCGCAGCACCCATCGCCGGAGCGGCTTCCCCTCCAGTCTCCAGCTTGCCCCAGGTGCCGCTCGCCGTCGCGGCCCAGCGGCCCCGACTCCACATGAGGTCCGCGGTGTACGCGCGCTCCTTGTCGTCCGTGCCCGCTACCGAGCCGAGGTATACGCCGGCGCCCAGCTTCCAGGACTCCGCCGGGGACCACCAGAGGCGCGCGGCGCCGTCCTTGACGCCGTCGTCGTCCACGCGGTTGAGCCCGTTGCCATTGAAGAGCGCGGCCGTGTAAGAGCGCTTCGTTGTCCTCGAGGACGCTCGCGGCGCGATCGAGCACGGTCCGATCGGCGCTGGCGACGAGCCGGTCCAGCCCCTCGGTGATCTTCGACGCGTGCCTACGGGCCGCCTCGAGCTCGGAGCTCGCCGTGAGGCGGTCGTCGTCAATGAAGGCGTCGACAGCACGGTCCATGGCCCCCCCGTAGGCAGAGTACGCCCACTCGATGCCGCTGAGGTCCTCCTGGCTCTCCTCCCTCAACGCGGCCAGCGCGGCCTCCCACCGAGCGCGGCTAGCCTCGATCTGCGCGAGGGAGTCGTCCAGCAGGCTCATCGCGAAGTCGGCTCTCCAGTTGCGCACCCTCTCGAAGGCCGTCCCCAGCTCTCGGCTGCCGGCCGCCAGCCCGTGGGCCTGCCGCTGCTGCTCCAGGAGGTCCGCGGAGCCCGCGATCCTGGACGCGACGAAAGCGAGGCCGACTGCGAACAGCATGACCGTCAGGCCCGAGAGCGCCAGGATCTGCAGCCATAGTCCTACACGTCGGATACACACCCCCCAATCGAGCGGTCGGTCGCCTCCGGGTTTGGCTCCCCCCGCTTGCCGCCTGGACGGTACGCCATGTCGATCGAGGTGGGAACGGGGCGATCCGATGACGGGAGGCGAGGGCCGGCGCCACTACGATGGCGGCTCGGCGAGATCGCTGACGGCCTCCTCTGCGTGGCCCCTCAGCAGCTTCCAGAGCCGATCGTCCAGTCGGAGCGCCGCCCTGGCGATCTCGGTCGCCTCGAGATCCTGAGCATCTGGCTTTGCCTGGCCGCGCATCGTCTTGCAGCCGCCGAAGCCGGGGAACCCCAGCTCGGAGGCCATGGTGTCAGCGACCACGATCAAGGCCCGGTCGAGGGGTGGCGGGGCGCCGCGATTCCACTGGTGGTGCTCGGCTATCGCTCGAACGAAGCCCTCCGGCATCCCCCAGATCCGGCACATGTGGGCCCCGGTGCGCTCGTGCTCGTCGTCGATGATCTGGCTCACCATGTCGCACACGGCAGCATTCGAAGAGGTGAAGCGCTCGCCAAGGACGACCAACGCACCGGCATGGCCGATGTCGTGCATCAGGCCGAGCAGGAAAGCAGTGTCCGCCTCGACACGCGTGACGCGCGCGGCGATCTGGGCGATCCGCGCACAGGCCTGACTGTGCAGCCGGAGCGCCTCCATGATGGGGCGAAACCCCTCCGCCCGGAACACCCGCATGTCGAGGGCCTCTCCGAGGACTACGTCGCGGACTCCCCGCACGCCCAAGCGCACGACGCACTCTCGGAGCGAGGTCAGGGGACGTGCCGGACGGAACGCGGCGGAGTTGGCGGAACTGAGCACCCGACCAGACAGGAGTGGATCGCTCTCCAGCAGCTTCAGCGCGTCCTCAGGTCCCGCCTCGGGGCGCCCCCCCAGCTCCATGATCTGGAGTGCCACGCGCGGCAATCGAGGGGGCGCGTAGGAGGGATCGGCGAAGGCGTCGAGCAAGAGCCGGGTGAGCATCTTGGCATCGAAAGTGACGGGATCCAGCTCCTGCTTCCCGGTACCGCCTGCGCGCCTCTCGAGGCCGACGCTATCGCGCCCGAGTGGATAGCCTCGCTGTGCCACGGGTCCTCCCTTCAAGGTGCTGCGGGCCTGCATGCTACGCCTGCGCCCGTGGCCGCAAGGTCGCTAGATCCCGAAGGGCAGTCAATGCACCTGGGTGCTGGCCGCGATACCCGGAGAGGGCACGACGCCCGGCTCGAGGGAAGCTCCTCCCCTGGCCTTCGGTGGACTGGTGGGGGCGGGGGAGCGGCCGATCAGCCATGGATCCTGACGACCTGGGGACGCCAGCGCAGCGTTGTCGCGGCCACGCGCGTCGTGCCGGAGCGGGCCTTCGTCGAGGCCTTTCGTGTACGGACTCCCTCCGCCGGTAGGGCGGGCTCGGGGTACGCGGGCTCCGATCCAGGGCCGATCAGCGCGGCCGGTCGTAGCACGCGCGCCGAAGTCCCCGCGGCCGCTGTCGTCGCCGGCGGACGCTCAACGTCGCCCCGGCGCGCGCCGAGCGCGCGCCGGGTCCGTGCTTCGCTCCAGCCGCGGCCGATCGCCTCGAGGCCCGAGGAGATCACCGTGGCCACTCGATCCTCGGTGCGGACACGGGCCTGGAGCGCCTCGGCCCGTGTCCACGCGATCCAGGCACCGCCGCCGCCCACCAGCATTCCTGCCGCGACGCCCAGGATGCGGTCGAGGCCCGGGGCGCCCAGCAAGAACCCGAGGATGGCGGACTGCACGCCCACCAGGTAGAGGGTCCGAGCGGTGTGCTCCGCTCGGATCCGCGCTCGTTCGAGGGGCGCGACCACGTCCTGTCGGGTGCTCGCTACGACGAACTCGACCTCCTCCGGCTCCCATCCCGCCAGCAGGAACTCCATGCCCCTCGCGAGGACAGGGTGGTCGGCGCTGAGAGCCGTGAGGGCGGCGAGCCCTTCTCGGCGCGCTGTGGCCGCAAGGGAGGCCATCCCGTCGGCCATTCGGCGCTCGACCTGCGATTGCCGCTCGGCACGGTGACGACGGCCCCCGGCGCGTCGAGAGTCCGTGGCAAGCATCCACACGGACGCTCCAAGCGCCACGAGCCCAGCGAGAATCCAGGTCCCCTCCTGTACGGGGAGGGAGCCGAGGACGAGCGCAAGCGCCGCGAGTGCGTGGATTCCGAGGTTCCGGGAGGCCGTCGATCGGGGGCTCTCGGCGTCGAGTCGATCGTGCATTGTGGAGAGGCTCCTTGTGGTAGCGCAGCGGCACCAGCTCGCCGGCTAGGCGGCACACGGAGCAAGCGGCGTGCCACCGCGCCGATGCGCGGACGGCTTGGCCGCGCGAGAGCGGCGCGGTCGGCCAGGCGAGGGTCCGTCTAGGCGCGATGGATGCTAGGGGCGCGGGGACGCCGCTTCGATTCTGCCCGCGAGGCCGCTGCCCACGCGGAGGCCGTCTCGACGAGGGGCGCGTGTGTCCCTGCCCGGGACGGGTTGGCTCGAGACCGGGACGTCGCGAGTCCCGAGTTGGGACGGCGCTCCTGGGCGGCGGCACCGATCTGTCGCAGCGCCAGGTTCGATCGGCCGGCAGGGCCGCCGCGGAGCGGCTGGCTCGATGGCCGATCGAACCTGGAGCGGGGGCTCACGTCGTGGACGGGAGCGGCGAGATTGGGTAGAGGATGGCCCCCTGGAACTGGAGTGGGGGATGCGCGAATCAACCAGGCTGCAGCTCGATCCGCGG
>CAZEHU010000016.1:0-14888 GCA_964511605.1 uncultured Myxococcales bacterium | reverse complement strand
GTGCTGGCGCGCGCTCGGGGGCGCACCTGGACCGCCCGCGACGTCGCCTTCGTCTTCCTCCGCCAGCTCTTCGCGGCGGTGCGGGCGTCCGGTGGCGAGCGCATCCGCGACCTCGTCGTCACCACGCCCGTCGATGCCTACGAGTCCTACCGCGCCGAGCTGCAGCGGGCCGGACGCCGCCTGGGCCTGAGGCGTCTCCGATTCGTCGACGAGCCCGTGGCCGCCGCCATCGGCTACGACCTCGCGCCGCGCTCCCATCGTCACGTGCTCGTGGTGGACTTCGGGGGCGGCACGCTCGATCTCGCCCTGGTGGCGCTCACCCCCAGGGAGCTCCAGGAGGGGAGCTGCCGGGTCCTGGCCAAGGAGGGCCGCCCCGTCGGCGGGGATCTCGTAGATCGTTGGCTGCTCGACCACTTCTGCGAGCGCCTGGGGTTCCCCTTGCGCGAGGACGACGAGGACGAGGCCCGCCGCTTCTGGTTCCGCCTCATGCTCGCCGAGGCCCGCCGGGTGAAGGAGGCGGTCTTCTTCCAGGACCAGGTGGAGTTCATCCCGGTGGCGCCCGAGGAGATGCGGCGCTTCGAGGCCCGCCTCCGCGGGGACGCAGAGGCGCTCGCGATCTCCCGTGACGATGTGCACCAGGTCCTCGCCGAGCGGGGCCTGTTCGAGATCCTCGACCAGTGTGTGGAGGGCATCTTGCGACAAGCGCGCGCGCATGGACTCGACTCCAGCGACATCGAGGACGTGCTCATGGTGGGGGGCTCGACCCTCCTGCCCCAGGTCTACGGCGCCTTCGAGGCCCGCTTCGGCCGCGACCGTGTGCGGGCGTGGAAGCCCTTCGAGGCCGTGGCCTACGGCGCCGCCGCTTATGCCGCCGGACACGTCTCACAGTCCGACTTCATCGTGCACGACTACGCCTTCGTCACCCACGACCGCCGCACCCACGAGGCCCAGCACACCGTGATTGTGCCTCGTGGCACCCGCGCGCCGACGGCCCCGGACTTCTGGAAGCGACGCCTTGTGCCCACCTGCTCCCTCGGGGAGCCGGAGCGCATCTTCAAGCTGGTCATCTGTGAGATCGGCCTCGACCATCGGGGCGGGGATCGACGCTTCTCCTGGGATGCGGACGGACGCCTCCACAGCCTCGATGGCGCCGGCGCCGAGGCCCTGGAGCCGGGCGCCGCGCCCGCCGCCCCCCACCTGGTGGTCCAGCTCAACGCCTCGAACCCGACCCTGGGACGGCTCGATCCCCCCCATCCCCCGGGCGACACGGCGCCGCGCCTGGAGATCGCCTTCGGGGTCAATGAGGAGCGCTGGCTCGTGGCCACCGTGAGGGATCTCCAGACCCGCCGGCAGCTCATGGATAGCGAGCCGGTGGTCCGCCTGCTCTGAGCAGGCCCGATCGCCCCGGCCGTTCCCCACATCGAACCGCTGAGGAGGGCCCCTTCGCTGGTGTCGTCGCTTCGTCCTGCTACGATGTCTAGGTGGCCGGTCCTCTGCCTCGACCCCGTCGCCTCGTCCTGGGGTGGACGATCCTGCTCGCCGCCTGTGCGGCGGAAGGGGCGGGCTCGACTGCCGAGGAGGATCAAGGGCCCCTCGGCTTCGATGGCTTCTGTGATCCCGGCCAGGAGGTCTGCGCCTCGGCCCTGATCGCCATGAGCTGCGACGATGGTGGGCGCTGGCTCCAGGTGGACTGCGCGAGCGGCTCTGCCTGTGACTCCGACCTGGGCCGCTGTGATGCTCTCCTCTGCGAGCCGGGCGAGACCTTCTGCGACGACCCCGGCGGCTACCGCGTCTGCTCGGACGATGGCCGCTCGCTATCGGACGTGGTCGTCTGCAGCGGGGGCTCGATCTGCCACGCCGGGGGTTGTCGGACCTGCGTCCCCGGGGCGGTGACCTGCCTGAGCGAGGGGGAGATCGGCCGCTGCGCTCCCGATGGCGGGAGCTGGCAGCTCGAGACCCTCTGCGGCAGCGGGACAACGTGCCACGAGGGCACGGGAGGCTGCGTCTCCAGCGCCTGCTCCGCACTCGCTACCTGCGACACCCCGACCACCTTCAAGACCTGCGAGGGGCCCGCCCCCAGCGGCGTCGGCGGGACGTGGTCCCAGGGCTCCCACCCCTGCCCTCTCGGCTCGCTCTGCGTCGATGGGCGCTGCGCTGACTGTACCGACGGTCCCGCGCGCTGCGCCGGCCCCCACGCCTTGGAGGTCTGTGATCCGGAGGTCGATGGCTACGTCGAGGTGGAGTGCCCCCCGCTCAGCCCCTGCTCGGGTATACCGGCGGACTGCCGCGCCGCCGAGGCCCCCTTCTGCTTCGCCGGCGAGACCGACTGCGTCGACGAGGTGAGCTATCGCACCTGCGACGCGGAGGGCAGCGGCTTCGAGGGAGGAACAGGCGTCTGCTTGCCGGGGACCACGTGCAGCTTCGGGGATTGTGTGGCCTCGAGCTGCCAGGGGCCGCTCCTCCTCCTGGTGGACCGCTCCACGACGATGGAGTCCCACTGGCAGGACCTCATGACGGCCACCTGGGTGGCCCTCGAGGGCGCCCCGGGCACCCGCGCGGGGGCGGCGTTCTTCCCGGCCCTCGACGAGGCCTCCCCACCCCCGCTTCCCCAGCTCCCCATCGGCCAGCTCAACGGGACGAGCTCGATCGTGATGGCCTTCGACGCGCTCCGGCCCGAGGGCGCGACCCCCCTCCTCGCCACCCTCGACCGCTTGCTCGAGGCGCCGGAGCTCTTCTGTCCCGAGTCGGGGGCCCGCGTCGCGCTGATCACCGACGGACCGCTGGAGGACGTCGCTGCACTCACAGCGCGTGCCCACGCGCTCCAGGCGGAGGCAGGCCTGTACCTGGACGTGATCGGCCTGACAGACGGGGCCGAAGCCGAGGCGCTGCACACGATCGCCGACTCGGGCGGCGGCACGCTGCACCTCCCGCTCGACGCCCAGGAGCTGGAGGCGGCCCTCGTGGAGGTCGCGGCCGCGGCCTCCGGGTGTACGGCGGCGGAGTAGGGAGAGCCTACTTCGCCTTGCGGCCTGCTCTGCCCGCCTTGTCGGCCGCGGTCTGGCGGATCGCGGCGATCGCCTCCGCGGCATACTCCCGCACATCCTTGTCGGCGTGCTCCTCGAGGGGCTCGAGGGTCGGCAAGGCCTTGGGATCGCCGAGGGCGCCGAGGGCGAAGATGGCAGAAGCGAGGGCCTTCGTATCCTTCTCCTCCCCCACCGCGGCGATCAGGGGGTCGAGGGCGGCCGGATCCTGGAGAACCCCGAGGGCCATAGCCGCGCGGCCGCGGACGTGGCCCTTCAGATCCTCGCGCAGCCTCTCGAGCAGGCCCGGGGTGGCACGTCGATCCTTGATGTCGCCGAGGGCCAGGGCTGCGTATGCGCGCACATCGTCGTCTTCGTCCCGGAGGGCCCTGATCAGGTCGGGGACAGCCTTGTCGTCCCGCACCCGACCGAGGCCCACGGCGGCCGCGAAGCGTACGTTGAGGTCCTTATCCTTCAGGGCCTTCAGCAGCCAGCCGGTCACGGCCTTGTCTCGATGGTTGCCGAGGGCGAAGGCTGCCGCTGCACGCACCCGGACGAGCTTGTCGTCGAGGCTGGCGGCGATCGCCTCCCGCGAGTCGACGATGAGGACCTCGCTGAGCACCCCCCGGGTCCAGAAGCGCGTCATCTCGTCCGCAGCGTCGAGGCCGGCCTGCACCCCCGGCCAGATCGCCTGCCCCCGCCGGATCAGCTCCCGGGTGAAAGCGCAGCTCTCGAGACCGTCGCAGCTCTTCAGGCCCCCCACCAGCTCCGCGATGCTCTGCTCCTTGACCGGCCTCGCCGGCCGGGCCTCCTCCGTGGGAGTCGGGGCCTCGGCCGGGACCAGCCAGGCGGCGAGGGCGAGAGCAGAGGTGGTCGCGGGGCTGATCACAAGGAGCTCCTCGGCGGGCGGGGCTGCCGGTCGGGCAGTGAGGTCAACGCACGAGCGCCCACCAGGGCTTGGAGGGCGCCGGGGCTGGCGAGATCGTCGAAGAGCCAGTCCGGCTCGGAGCGCTCGAGGTCTTCCCGCCCGACGAGGCCGGTGCCCAGGACGAATGCGAGGAATCCATTGGCCCGGGCTGCCTGGACGTCCTTGGGTGTGTCGCCGACGACGATGACACGGCAGCGCTCGAGGGGCCGCCCGAGCCGCTCGGCACCGCGCTCGGCGCCACGGGCGATCAGCTCCCCCCGATCTTCAGCGTCGCAGCCGAAACCGCCGAAGGAGAACCAGCGGTTGAGGTCGACCCGCTCGAGCTTGATGCGGGCGCCTCGCTCCACGTTGCCGGTACCGAGGCCGAGGGCCACGTCCTCCAGGTGGCTCAGGGCCTCGAGGGCCCCGCGGATGCCGTCGTGCACACGATAGGTCTCGGCGTCCCGGACCTCCTGCGCGAGGATCGGCAGGTAGGCCTCGAGGAGGCGGTCGACGGTGGCCTCGTCCATCGGCTGCTCGAGGGCCGCGAGCCCGCGCCGGAAGATGCCCCGATCGGTCATGCCCCCGAAGCTGAAGTGCGAGCAGGCGTCCTTCTGATCAAAGAGGTGCTCGAGCGCGCGCTCGATGGCATGGCGCCCGACGCCACCGGTGGTGATCAGGGTCCCGTCGACGTCGAAGAGGTAGATGGTGGGCATGGGCTGGGGTGTGGGCACGAGCGGCATCCTGCCGGCGTGGGTGGTCGGAGGGAAGGCCAGGACACCCGGGGCGGTTTCAGGGGGCCGCCGGCTCGACCTGTGCGCCGGGTCCGGGGCCCGGATACTGGGGATGCGGTGATTGCGCCCAGGTCCGAAGGCGCCGAGCACCCGGCGCACCTAGCATATACCCCTGCCGATACCCCCGAGGAGGTGGTCGTCGTCCTGCAGGAGGCCGCGGACACGCTCACCGCCCGCCGGGTGGACAAGGATGCGCTGGCCAAGGTGCTGAGGCAGGTGGACGAGCTGGCCGACGATCACCCCGATCACCCCCTCCTCGATCGCGTGGTCGGCTCGGTCTTGATCGCCCTCGGCGAGCGAGCGGCAGGCAAGGCGCACCTCGAGCGCGCCAGCAAGCACGACCCCCCCCGATCTGGCCTCCGCGCTGAAGCTCGCCCACGAACATCGGAAGGACATGGAGCTCGAGGAGGCGTCGGCGGTGGCGCGTCGCCTCATCGACTTGGGCTACGCGGACGCGGAGCGATGGCCGGTGTCCGTCGCCCGCGACGTGATGAGCTGCTACTGGCTGCCGATCATCTGGGCAGGCGACAACTCGGCGGCCCTCGAGGGCACCCGCCGTTGGCGCGAGGCCGGACCCCTCAAAGGAACCCTGGGTGTGCTCCACGCCCAGGCGCTTCGAAATGCGGCGGATCACAGCTACGACACCATGTGCTTCGACGGTGGCATGGGGGACGTGGAGAGGGGCCTCTGTCGCGCTGCCGAGGTGCTCGACGAGCTCCTCGGTACCGAGGGCTACCTGGGGATCCTCGTGGCCGAGGGCATGAAGCTGGTCGAGCAGCTCGTGTACGCGTCTCGCTCCAGGACGCCGCTGAGCCCCATGGCCGCGCGCCACTTCGTGCGCTTCGCGGATCGACACCTGGCGCTGATGTGCCAGGCCCACCGCGGCTTGTCCCTCGAGAGCCCCACGGTCTGGCGGTGGATCCACACCCTGAGCGAGCTCGACGTCGGGGGGGGCCATCAGAACGCCTTCTTGGGGGATCGCTGGCAGGGTCGGGATCGGCGGAGCAGGGCTCCCCAGGCGAGCGCGGTGGACGGGTGGGTGGCCGCGAAGGTCTACTACCGCCCGCTGCGCGCGGAGGACGGCCGCCACCGGGCCTACCTCTTCGCCTGCGATGACAACGAGAAACAGTACTTCGTGCCACGCTCGGTCTTCGAGGACGAGGACAAGGAGGCGTGGGACCAGATTCGCGTGGGCGATCGCCTCGAGGTGGTCCCCGACCCTGCGGGGGAGGAGGGCGGCCGCGAGGCTACCCCCGTCCGCGGCGCCCGGAGGACCTGATGGAGACCTTCCTCATCGCGCTCAGCCTCGGACCGGTGCTCGGTTTCGGTTTCGGCGGCGAGGGCAGCGTGACCGCCCTCGGGGTGGGCGACGACTCCCCCATGAACGGGGGCCTCACGCTCGGGGCGAACGCCGACATCGCGCTCGGGAGCTACGCGGCCGTCGGGGCCCAGATCCTCTGGACCTCCTGGAGCACGAACCACCTCGATGGCCAGGGGGTCGACGACTCCAGCACGTGGTCCTTCGGCCTGGTCGTCCGTGGTCGGGCGCCGGAGATCATCGCAGGGGAGACCGGCATCGAGCCCTACCTGGCGGTCCCTTTCGGCCGCAGCCTGACCCTCCTGGCCGACGGCTTCGGCGACGCCAACGGCTATGAGCAGCCGGACGCGGGCGGTGGCTGGCATTGGGGCGTGGCCGGGGGGGCGCGTCTTCGGCTCGGGGAGCGGCCGTGGCAGCCCTGGATGCAGCTCGGGTGGATGGATCACGGGGGCGTGCACGACGCCGATGGCATCGAGGTGCGAACGAACACCGCACAGCTCCAGATTCGGATGGGCGTGGCTTTCGGCCTGTGATCGCGCGTGCATCGGGCGCTCTGCCACGCCCGCCTCGGACGTGCTAGGCTTCGCGTCGTACCTGAGCTGAGGATTGAGGGGCATGGCAGCGGGCACGGCGACAGAGATCGCGGAGCAGCGCGACATCTACGGACGCGTTCGGCCGAGGCTGAAGGCGGGCGTAGAGCAGCGCCGAAACGACGATGGGGACCTGGTCCTTGCGGACTCCAAGGGCGCGGCCTACATGGGGCTCAAGCCGAGCGAGGAGCCCCTGGTGGCCTACCTCGACGGGGAGCACGATCTGAACCAGATCGTGAACGCCGGCATGCAGATGGCCAAGCGGGTCCGGCCGATGGGGGTGCTGGGATTCCTCCAGCGCGTCTGGCAGGCGGGTCTCCTGGTGGGCGTCGACGAGGTCGCCGAGCGCCTCTTCGGCGTCATGGAGCGACCGCGCTCCCGCTTCAGCCGTGCGCTGGGGCATGTCCTGGACTTCCACGTCCACCTCGGCCTCTTCCGCCTCCCCCTGGAGCTCGGAAGGATCCTGCCCGGCGCGATCTGGGGCCCCTTCCACGTGCTCGCATTCCTGGGCTTCGTGGGGGTGTGGGGCTGGGCCCTCGTGGAGGGACGGGCGAGCGAGCTCTTCCAGCCCTTCCCGCAGGATCGCCTCGACGATCCCCTCGCCCACCTTCAGCTCCTCTACATGGTCGCGGCGGCCGTTCTGAGTGCTCGGGGCATCATCCGCGGCCTCATGCTCCGCTCCCGAGGGGTGGGGGTCCGCTCCGCCGGGCTACGGGTGCTCTGGGGCATCGCCCACTTCGACATCGACGATCGGGAGCGGCGTGCGGCGACGCGCGCCGATCGCCTGCAGCTCGCCTGGCTGGGCCTGAGCTCCCTCGCGGCCATCTTCGCCGTCACCGGCGGCCTGTACCTGCACGGCGTCGAGTGGTCGGAGCTCATGGAGCTCGCCGCCGTCATCAGCGCCATCTCCCTGCTCTTCAACAGCGCGCCCTACCTGAAGACCGATGGTCGTGAGGTGGTGGGCATCGTGGCGCGGGTCTCCGGGCTGCGGAAGCGCTCCACCTCCTTCTTGGTGCGGCGCGCCTTCGTGCGGGCCTTCCACCGCGAGCCCCTCGACCCCAAGGAGAAGCGCTACCTGGCGGTGATCACCACGTGGCTTGCTCACGGTCTGGCCTTGATCTACCTCCTCAAAGCGGAGGCCGAGGGCGCGCTCCACTTCGTGCAGGCCTCCATCGACGGGCAGAGCGGCACGGGCGGCGACTTGGCGGCGGTGCTCACCGGCCTCATCGTGGCCGGGCTGCTCTTCCTCGCCCTCGGCGGCATCGCGCTGGGCATGGTGATCCTCTTCCTGAACTTCGTGAAGCAGGTCCTGAGGCCTCCGCCGAAGCCCGAGCCCCTCTCCTCGGTCGAGGTGGACGACAGCCACCGGGCCGCCTTCATCGATCACATCAAGCAGATCCCCTTCTTCTCGCTCCTCCCCCACGAGTACGTGGACCAGATCTTCGCGCGCATGCGCCTCGAGATCTACGGCGAGGGCAAGGTGGTCATCCGCCAGGGCGACGAGGGCAAGCGCTTCTTCTTCATCGAGAAGGGCCGCGCGGCCGTCGAGGTCACGGAGTCCAGCGGCCTGACCCACGAGGCGGCTCGCCTCGGCCCCGGCGACTTCTTCGGCGAGGTGGCCCTGCTCGAGGACGTCCCCCGTACAGCGACAATCCGAGCGGTGGACAAGCTCGAGGTGCTCTCCCTTGCGGGCTACGTCTTCCGGGATCTCCTGGCCGAGGCGGGGGTATCCAAGGAGGAGGTGCAGAGCGGCATCCGCAACGCGGCGTTCCTGCGCAACCACGCGCTGTTCACGACCGTGGACGGCGACGGCATGCGGGAGCTGCTCGCGGGCCTGAACGAGCTGCGCATCGGGCGCGGCGAGGCCGTCGTCCGCCAGGGCGAGACGGGCGACAGCCTGTACCTGATCCGCGAAGGCAGCTTCACGGTCTCGCATCACCACGACGAGGGAGGTCAGGAGAAGGCCCTGGCTACGCTGGAGGAGGGCGACTACTTCGGAGAGATCGCGGTGATGAGCGGCGTGACACGGACCGCCACGGTCTCGGCGGACATGCCCTCGATCGTGCTCGAGTTCTCGGAGGACTTGTTCCGAGGCGTCATGATGGGCAACTTCCAGGCTGTCCTCCAGCTCGATCAGGGCTGCGCGGACCGGCTGGAGCTGCTGCGGGCCGTGGGGTAGGCGGGGATATGATCCTCCAGGTACGACTCCGCTACAGGGGAGGGAACGCAGCGTGATCTTCGACGGGCTCACCAAGCTCATGCCTATGTTCATGACGGTCGGCGGGATCGGCGCGGCGGGCGACAAGCTGCCGCAGATGATGGAGAAGGCCGCCAATACCGCGAAGAGCGGGATCACCTTCATGGTCCTCAAGAGCGTGCGCGACGCGATCTCGTTGAGAAACCAGATGGGCCAGGAGCTCCCCGAGCCGGGGAGCGAGGGCGAGATGCAGGACTTCTTCCAGGACGCAGCCGTGATGACGATCGGCAAAGAGCCTTGGAAGGACATGTGGGAGAATTCCTACGAGCTCCACAAGGCCACCAACGAGCTGTGGATCGTCCTCAGCGTGGGCCCCAACGGCTTCATGGATGGCAACTGCCTGGACGGCAAGAGCTTCGGCATGATCACCGAGGAAGAGGTCGCCCAGATGGCCAAAGAGATCGAGGCCAACCTGGAGGAGCTCGAGAGCTTACAGCTCGCGCTCGCCTCCGGAGAGATGACCGAGGAGGAGCTGGAGGCGGAGTACGGATTCGACGAGGGCGACCTCAACGCCATGGCCGAGCCCGACGATATCTGCGTACCGATCCGCCTGGATACCATCGCCGAGTACTGACGTCGTCGTCCCCATGGCCCCCGGGAACGTGAGCCCGTCGCCGCGCGGCGGCGGCGGAGGTCTGTTCGCGCCGGCCATGATCCTCGTCGCTTGGACCGCGGCGGCCTGCTCCGGCTGCCAGGACGAGGCGGCCACTCCCCTCGTCCCGGAGATCGGCCCGGCAGAGGTCCTGATCCCCTCGGACGCGGTGCCGCCAGAGGCGGAGCTGCAGCTCGCCAACAACAACCTCGACGTCTCGTGGCACGAGGGACGCCTGTACCTGGCATGGCGGACGGCAGAGTGGCACTACGCCTCCAAGGACACCGTGCTCCACGTGATGAGCGCCGACGCGGACGAGTCGAGCTGGCGCTACGAGGGCTCCTTCGTCATGGGCACCGACCTGCGCGAGCCGCGCCTCCTCTCGATCCACGGGGGCCTCTTCCTGTACTTCGCGGTGCTGGGCAAGTCGGCGACCTCCTTCGACCCACAGGGCGCGATGGTGACGCGCCGCCTCGGGGTGGGGGCGTGGACCGAGCCACAGTGGATCCTGCCCGACGGCTTCATCCCGTGGCGGACCAAGCTCATCGACGGCCAGGCCCACATGCTGGCGTACGGCGGCGACGGTATCTACGACATGGATGGGCTGCCCGAGATCGAGGTGCGATGGCTGACCTCTGTCGACGGTCTGACCTGGGAGCCGGTCTCCGCCGGACGGCCAGTGGTCCATCTCGGCGGCGGGAGCGAGACCGACCTCGCGATCCTGGATAGCGGCGTTGTCATCGCTGTCATGCGCAACGAGGCCGGCGACGCAGGGGGCTTCGGCTCGAAGATCTGCCGCGGGGAGGCCGACGATCCCGCGTCTTGGGCGTGCATCCACGATGTGCGGAAGTTCGACTCGCCCCTGGTCTTCGAGCACGACCAGCGCGTCTGGCTCATCGCGCGTCGCCACCTGGCTGCGGAGGGGGCCTACGACCTGGGACGCACCGAACTGAGCTTCGATGCGCGATCCCAGGAGTACCAGCTCGCCTACTGGGGCGAGCCCAAGCGCTGCTCGCTCTGGGAGGTGGACCCGGAGACCCTCGAGGTGATGTACCACCTGGACCTCGAGGGTCGAGGCGATACCTGCTTCGCCGGCCTGGTCGCCGATACCCCGGGTGCCGAGCTCGGGGACGACGAGACCTACCGCCTCTTCAACTACACCTCGACCCTCGATCCCGAGGCCTTCGGGGGCGAGGAGCCCTCGTGGATCGAGGGCCAGCAGGACGCGACGTGGATCGTTCGGCAGGAGCTCCGCTTCCTGCTGGAGTGACCGCGACTCCGGCGGCATGGCCCTCGGGTTACGGCCCCTGGGACACGAAGAAGCGATCGGATTTCAAGGTCTTGTGGCGCGCGTCCGAAGCGTGGGCTGGTCACACCCCGGATGACAGTGATGCTCTCCTCCGACAAGTACCTTCGACGCACGTTCGCCGTGGCGGCCGTCGCCACCATTGCGCTCGTCGTCGTCGACTCGGCGCCGGGCCCCCACGCGGGAACGGAGCCCAGCGCGACCCCCGCGCTGTTCAGCGCCCCTCCGCCTGCCCACACGAGGGGTCTCGCGGCGTCGCGAGCCACGGCTCCAGACGCTCCCTCGCGGAGCGATGCCGCAGCGCCTCCGCTGCCGGCCTCCTCCCCCACCAGCTCGACGCTCGCTGCCGAGATCCCGCCGCTCGCCCCCACCTTCCTGTCCGAGCGCGTCCTCTCCCTCGACACCCCCGAGGGCCGCCTCGAGGTGGTCTCCGACGAGCTCCTCGTCACCCTCCGCCCCGGTACGACCCGCGCCCAGGTCGAGCGCCTCGCAGCCAGGGGCGGATTCGAGATCCGCCGCCTCGAGGCACGCCTCGGCATGGCCCGTCTGGCCTTCGACTCCGGTGCCTCGCCCCTGGAGGTGGCCTCCGAGCTCGCTGACCACCCGCTCATCGTGGCTGTGGGCCCCCACGGCATCATGCGAGCGGCGGGAAGCAGCGTGAAGTCGCTGTCGCTGAGCCCGGCGTCCCTGGCGGCCATCGAGGAGATCGTCAAGGGCGGCGGCGCGACCTACGAGGTCACCTCGGGCGGCGCGAAGTACGGCGTGGGGCAGGCTGGCTACCTCAATGACTTCGCCGTGACCAAGGACGGCAAGGCGGTCACCCTGCCGCTGCAGCATCTACAGTGGAACCTCCTCCACATGCGCGCCCCGATCGCCGCGTCCTATGGGGCGGACGGCGACGGAAAGATGGTGGCGGTCCTCGACACCGGCGTCGCCTACGAGGACCACACCGACGAGAGCGGCTCCTATGCCCTCGCGCCGGACCTCTCGCACATCTCCTTCGACAAGGCCTGGGACTTCGTGAACAGCGACGCCCACGCCAACGACGACAATGGCCACGGCACGCAGATGACCGGGCTGATCGCCGGCTTCGGCGGGACCCTGTCGGTAGCGCCCAACGCCAAGGTGATGCCGCTGAAGGTCCTCGATGCGCAGCGCATCGGCGTCGAGCTGGACCTGATCAGCGCCGTCGAGCATGCCGCGGACTCGGGCGCCCACGTTGTCAACATGAGCCTGGCGTTCTCGGAGGCCTACCATCCCTCCCCCGTGCTCGAGGCCGCGATCGCGTACGCCTCGAGCAAGGGCATCGTGATGGTCGCGGCGTCGGGCAACGACGGCGGCGACTTCACGCCCTTCCCGGCGGCCTTCCCGGACGTGATCGCCGTGGGTGCGGCGCGAGCGGCGAGCGCGGGCTCGGTCGCGAAGTCGAGCGTCTTCGATGATGTCGCGCGTCCCGACTACGCCAACGCCTCCGCTGGACTGGATGTGGTCGCCCCCGGGGGCAGCCACAGCCACGATCTCGATGGCGACGGCCTGCCCGATGCCCTCGTGGCGCAGGCCTTCCCCCCGGGCCAGCCCGAGGACTTCGGCTACTGGCTCGTCAGTGGGACCAGCGGCGCCGCGGCGCAGGTATCGGGCCTGGCCGCCTCGCTGATCGCCCGGGGTGACTCCGCCGCCGAGGTCCGCGAGCGCCTCGCGGGGAGCGCCAGGGATCTCGAGGGCTCTTCCGGCTTTGGTTCCGAGCAGGGCGCTGGCCACATCGACGGCGGCGCCGCCGTCGCAGAGGCCGCAGCCAGCGTCGAGCTCCCCGTCTGCGGTGCGGAGCGGGTCTACGTGAACCCGATCGTGGTCCTGCGGGCTGGCATGGGCGGGACCCTGGCGGCCCACATGCAGATCGAGGTGGTCGACGGCCAGATGGCGCCTCTCCCGGGCGTGGTGGTGCACGGGCGTGTTCGCGGAGCCTCCTCGGGCCGCTTCACCACCACGACCGACGAGGCCGGCACGGCCGTCTACGAGACGACCGACGTCGTGGCCGGTGGCTCTGGTGTCCGCTGGGGCTTCCGCGTCGAGGCGGTGGACACCGGCTGCGGTCGCATCCCTGCCCGCCCGGTGATGGTCACGCGCATCGACGAGGCCAGCCTGCGCATGGCCTTCAACCTCGGCGCTGGTATGGCGTCGAGCGCCATCATCCTCGACGTGGACGACAGCGCCATCGCATCGCTGAGGGATCTCGACCCGGCGCTGTACCACGACAGCTACGTGGCCCGGACTCTCGGCACGGGCATGGCCTCGAGCGCCATCATCAACGTCTATGACAGCCTCTACCTCGAGGAGGCAGGCCTCCTTGAGCGCGTCCTCCTCCTGCGGACCCACGGCACGGGCATGGCGTCGAGCGCCATCATCCTCGACGAGGCGCTCTTCCATCCTGACCTCCAGGCCGACCTCGGCGTCCGCGAGCTCCTGGTCCGCAGCGAGCTCTCGGGAACAGGGATGGCGTCGAGCGCCATCATCCGCGACGGCGTCGAGCTGCCGTGGGATCACTACCTGGACGAGCTCGGCGACGATCCCGGCATCCTGTGGCAGCACCATGGCGCGGGCATGGCGTCGAGCGCCATCATCTACGATCGCTCGATGCTGAACCCTGATCGGGACCTCGCCGATCCCTCGCTCACCGACGACATCCTCATCGACTCGCCGCCGGACCTCATCGAGGGCGCGGGCATGGCGTCGAGCGCCCTCGTCCTCGACTTCGATCTGCCCACCGTGGAGTTCTTCGACCGCGACTGGGACCTGGTCTCCGACCGCACCCTCGGCGGCGCGGGCATGGCCTCGAGCGCTCTGGTCCTCGACCGCTTCACCGGCGACTGGGACATCGACATGCGCCCGCCGGACTGGTTCTCGGGGATGGGCATGGCGTCGAGCGCGCTCGTCGCCGGCTTCACGCCCTATCGGCTGATGACCGAGGCGACCGTGGGTGGAGCCCTGACGCCGCTACACCACGCCCAGTCCACCACGGCGGGGAGCACCCTGCTCTACTGATGCCGCGCCCGGCCGGCTCAGCGGTTCCGTCCCACCATCAGTCCGCCTCCAGATCGAGGAACGCGGCGCCCGGCACCCGCTCCCTCACGTCGCGCTCGAGAGCATCCACCTCGTCGCCCAGGGAGTCCACGACCGCGTCGGCGAAGCCCTCGAGCCAGGCCCGAGCGCTCGCCTCGTCCTCGAAACCCTCGAGCACTGGGCCGAGGTCCAGGCCGTCGAGCACGGGCTGCGCCACCACACCTCCCTCGAACTCCAGCTCCGCTGAGATCCGGTAGCGGCCCAGGGTCACCACCATGCCGCGCACGGCGTGCACACCCTCGACGGAGGGATGGGCCTCGAGCTGGTCGCGGATGCGGTCGAGCAGCCTCGGGTCGATGGTGACCCCCAGCAGGTACTTGCGGTTGGCGGCCACCAGGAAGATGGCGACGAGGCCGAGGAGCACCCCGATGAGGATCGAGGCGATGCCATCCCAGCCGGCCCAGCCGGTCCAACGCTCGAGGCCGATGCCGGCCGCAGCGAAGCCGAGCCCGAGCACCGCCGCGCCGTCCTCGAGGAGCACGCCCGCCGCCGTGGGATCCCGTCCCTGGCGGGAGTACTCCCACGTGGTCAGGTCCACCTTGGCGGCATCCTTGGCGACCCCACGCCACGCCACGGCGAAGGCGCCGCCCTCGAGGACCGCTGCGAAGATCAGCACAGCCCAGGTGATCCACCCGTGGGTCGAGGGCTCCGGGTGGCTGAGGCCGTGCACCCCGTGCCAGAGGGTGACCCCGGCCCCGAGGAAGAAGATGCCGAGGGCGCTGACCAGGCCCCAGAAGAAGCGGGCGCGGCCGTAGCCCTCGGGGTGCAGGCTGTCGGGCGCCTTGGTGGAGCGCTCGAGGCCGAAGAGCAGGAGGGCCTGGTTGGTCGTATCGGCGAGGGAGTGGATCGCCTCGGAGAGCATGGCGCCCGAGCCGCTGAAGACCCACGCCACGAGCTTGGCCACCGTGACCAGGCTGTTCGCCGCGACCGCGGTGATGACGCTCTTTCGGGTGCCGCTCGCCATGGGGACTCCCTCGCCCGATCGAC
>CAZEHU010000015.1:10192-15184 GCA_964511605.1 uncultured Myxococcales bacterium | reverse complement strand
CCGCTCATCCCAGGTGTGGACCGCGCGGGCCCAGCCCGCCCGGCCGGCGACGAGCGCACCGTCTGGACCGCGGAGGGTCACCTCTGGGAGCCATCCGTGGGGATCCCGCCGCTCTTGTCGCGTGGCCCAGCCCTCCTCGCCGGTCGTGGGTTGGCCGCCCGCATCGAGGCAGCGCACCTCGGTGGGTTCGCCGGCCGGGTCCCGGGCCCAGGTCTGCATCGCGCAGCCCGTATCCGGGCTCGCGCTGGGTAGCTCCCCAGCGTCGACCCAGGTCTCCTTGACGACGCGGCCGAAGCCGTCCCGCTCCAGGTCGAAGCCCGCCGCTCCGCGATGCCCCGCCACCAGCTCTCCCGTGGGACCGTAGGCCCGCATCGAGACGAGGTGCTCGCCCGCGTACACCCAGCGTCGCTCCGCGGCGCCATATCGATCGGCCGACGGATTGCCCAGGGTATCCGTGGTCTCTCTCGCGACCTCGCGGCCCCGCCCATCCCGCTCGATCCGGAGGCCAGCGTGGCCCTCGGCGTGGAACGTCGGGTGGCCCTTGTCGTCCTCGTAGCTCTCGGCACTCGGACGGGCGGCGTCTCCGTCATAGACGAAGCGTCGCGACCCATAGCCCAGCGGTGTCAGCGAGGCGCGTCCATCGGATCCCAGCAGGGTCTCCTTCGAGACGCGCCCTTGCACGTCATACTCCAGATCGCGGCCTGCATAGCCTTTGGACGGTACCACCACCATGCTGCGTACGTTGTCGCGGAAGGTCTCGTGGATCAGCCGACCCGCCGCATCGAGGCGGCGCTCGTGGCGGGCATACCCGAGGTCGGTGCGGATCACCGACTGCTCGGAGCGATCGAACCACTCCGTGGCGATGACGCGCTCCCGCTCGTCGACCTCGAAGACCTCCCGGGCGTAGTGGCGATCAGGCAGGGAGTGCGGGCGATCCTCGTGGTCGAGGCTGCGGATCTGGCGCGCCCGCTTGCCGGAGCCGTGGAAGCGGTACCACTTGGCGACCCCATCCTCGCTGCGGCCCACGAGCTTGCCCTCCGTGTCGAGATGCTCGATGTCCACCAAGCGGCCGATGTCGTCCAGATCGCGCTTGCGCTCCGCCCAGCCCTCGCGACCATGGGTCCGGCCGCCCCCGGCGTCGAGGAGCTCCAACGAGATCTCGCGACCCCGAGCGTTCGTGCCCCGCTTGGCCTGGGCGGCGCCGATCCTCCAGTGCATCGCCGCCCGCCCATCGGCGGTGAACCAGGCCGTGCGGCTGAGGTCGCCGTGCTCGTCGTACGTGCGGGTCTCCTTGTGGAAGCCTCCCTCCGGATTCACAGTGGGCCTGCCGCTGGCGTCGAAGAGGGCGATCGACAAGCGTCGCCCTGCGTCGTCGCGCTGCTCCACCACCTTGGCCCAGGGCAAGTTCCGGCTGCGGATCGGTCGCCGCTCTGCATCGAGCGTCTCGGTCGTCACCTCGGTGATGCCCCCGGCGGAGGAGGTGTGGGAGACGTTTCGTAGGGCCCAGCCCTCCGGGCCGGGCACGAGGCCGCCGGCGCCGTCCTCGTAGCGCTCCTCCACGCGACGTCCCACGTCGTCGTAGACGACGGCACGCATCGACCAGCCGGCCGTGGCCGGATCCGGAGGGCCGCCCCCCGAGCTCATGCGGATCTCCTCCACGAGGCGGCCGGCCTCGTCGTAGCCGAAGCGCACCCCTGCGTAGCCGCCGCCGCGCACCTCGATGGGGCGTCCGCGCTCATCGAGCCACGCGCGCTCCAGCACTCGCCCCTTCTCGTCGTAGCGGTACGTGATCGCGTGCGCTCCGTGATCGCCGTGGGCCACGGGCTGCTCCTCCGCGTCGACGAAGGCCTCGCGGGTGACGCGCCCTGCGCCATCGGTCTCGTACTTGATCTGGTGGAAGCCGTCGGGATGCCGGGCCGGACGCTGGGTCGCCGTCAGGAAGCCCTTGGCCACGAGCTTGCCCTCGGCCGTGTAGATCCAGCGGACCTCGCTGACGCCCGCGGTGCCGCCCTTCCGCTCGCCGCCGAGGCCGTAGCGCACCTCGTGGGTAGGGCGGCCCGCTTCGTCCCAGGACCAGGCCCGGCGGTGCACGCCGAGGCGATCCTCGACGGGTTGATCGAAGAGATCGAAGCTCCGCTCCTCCACCGGCTGCCCCTTGGCGTTCCTCTCCCAGCTCCGGCGGTAGACCGCGCCGTAGCGGTCGCTGCCTTCGGGACCTGGCCCGAGGGCGGCGGGCTGCCCATAGCCGTCCACCGCGCGCTCCCCGACCAGGTAGCCCGCCGCGTGCACCTCGAAGCTGCGCTCCATGATGCCGTGGGAGTCCTCGCGCGGTCGCCCGTTGCGCCCCGCGCAGGCCTCGGTGCTGGCGAAGCCGTTGGCGTCGAGGTCCCGCTTCCAGGCCTCGCAGCGGATGTCCACGCGGGCCCCATCGGCGCCCCGCGTGTCCACGGCGCGGCCCCCATCGGTGACCGTGTGCACCTCGGTGACGCGGCCTCCGGCGTCGAGGAATTCCACCTGATGCCAGTCCTCACCGAGGCGCTCCACCCGCCACTTGGCCAGCATCCGGCCGTTGGGGTCGTACTCGCGCACGTCCCACACCGTCTCGGTGATCCCCTCCACCTCCACGTGGCGGCGGTGGACCGCCTCCACCGCTGTCAGGGCGGCGGTGCCCTTGGGCAGGCCGTGCGCGAAGGTCACACCCTCGTGGTAGGTGAGCGGTCGCTTCTGAGGGCCCTCGGGGGCCTCGGCCTCCTGCCGCTTCACGCCCTCGCCCTCCGGGATGGTCCCGGCCTTCACCGCCCCCTCCCCGGCCGGCTTCGCCGCGCCCGGATCGACAAGACGTTGGGGCTTTTCGTCCTCGCAGCCGATCGCCGCCAGGACGAGGGACATCACCACGGTCGTCCGCCCGCAAGCTCCTCGCATGGTGGGATTTCACTGCGCCAGCGGCAGACCGTCAACTCGACCCGGGCATCGGGCCCTCGCCAGGGACTCCACACGGGCCCGGATCGAGGGATCCAGGGTTGCCTCCGCGTGGCGCGCGAACCAGGCCTCGACCCCCGTCGGCCCCATGGCCTCCACCCTCGCGGCCATGGCACTCACCTGCGCCCGGCTCCACGGGCCTGGCCCGTGCGCACAGCGCAGCTCCGCCGCCCCGTGGAGGTAGAGCGCAGCCTCGAAGAGCGTGCGCGCGCCTGTATCCTGGGGGTCCAGGCGGAGGGCGACGCTCGCGTGATCCATCGCCTGCTGAGGCCGCCCCAGGGCCACGGCCGACGCCGCGGCCGCGCGGTGGGCCTCGACGCTCGAGGGGGCGACCTCGGTGGCCCCGACGGCCGCCACGAGGGCCTCCTCGTCCAGGCCCAGCGCCGCACGGTTCCGGGCCCAGGCCAGGTGGAGCTCGGCGCGGGCGGGCTGCCGATCGAGCAGGGCCCTCAGGGGCACCGTGGCCTCCTCGTGGCGTCCGAGGTCCATGAGCAGCCGGACCTCGTTGTCCAGGGCGGCCGGCTCGCTGGGCAGGCGCTTCAGCGCCTCGCGGGTGGACGCCAGGGCCTGATCCAAGCGCCCCAGCGCGCGCAGGGCCGCCCCCTTGGCGACCCAGGCGCTGATCACCTCCCGATCGAGGGCGAGCGCCCGATCGGCGGCCCCCACCGCCTCCCCCGGGCGCCCGGAGAGCAGGTAGGCGTTGGCCAGCAGCACCTGGACGTCCACCCGCTCCGGCCAGCCCTGGGCGATCGGCCAGGCCAGCTCGATGGCGCGCTGTGCTTCCCCGCTCTCGAGGGCGATGTGTGCGCGGCGCAGCTCCACCTCCACCACCCCCTCCGCGGGGGAGCGCGCGCGCCTCGCTCGGTCCCCGGCCTCCGGCTCCGGGCAGCCACCGATCCCGACCAACAGGAGCAACACCGCGGAGAGCCTCGGAGGGGCAACGATCCCGCGCTGATAGGGGCCGAGAGGCCGAGCTGTCGTGGTCCTGATCACGTCGACATCCTCGCAGTTTCCGTTGACCCGCGCAGCCCCCTGGGATACCCGGCCGCGGCATGCAAGTTCGCAACGTCGCCATCGTCGCCCACGTCGACCACGGAAAGACGACCCTCGTCGATGGGCTCTTGCGCCAGTCCGGCATCTTCCGGGAGGGCGCGGATGTGGCCGAGCGGGTCATGGACTCCAACGCCCAGGAGCGGGAGCGCGGGATCACCATCCTGTCCAAGTCGACGGCGGTGGTCTTCGACGACGTCCGCATCAACATCGTCGACACCCCGGGCCACGCCGACTTCTCGAGCGAGGTGGAGCGCGTCCTGAAGATGGTCGACGCCGTGCTGCTCCTCGTGGACGCGGCCGAGGGGCCGATGCCGCAGACCCGCTTCGTCCTGCGCAAGTCCCTGGCCCTCGGGCTCAAGGTGCTCCTCTGCATCAACAAGATCGACCGCCAGGACGCACGCCCGGACTGGGTGCTCGACGCGGTCTTCGACCTGATGGTGGCCCTCGGCGCCTCCGACGATCAGCTCGACTTCCCGATGGTCTACGCAGCCGCTCGCGACGGCTACGCCATCGCCGAGCTCGACGACGAGCCCGGGGACCTCACCCCCCTCTTCGATCTCTTCCTCGAGCACGTGCCGGCACCGAAGGGAGATCCGGAGCTGCCCCTGCGCCTGCAGGTCGCGACCCTCGACTACTCCCCCTACCTCGGCCGCATCGGCATCGGCCGCATCTATGCGGGCACCATCCGCCGCGGCATGCAGGCGATCGTCTGCAAGCCCGACGGCTCCAAGGAGCCCTTCAAGGTCACCAAGCTGATGACCTTCCACGGCCTCGAGCGCATCGACACCGATACCGCGAGGGCGGGCGATATCGTCGCGATCGCCGGGGCGGGCAGCGCCACCGTGGGCGACACCCTCTGCCCGGCCGGCAAGCCCGATCCCCTCGAGGCGATCCCCATCGACGAGCCCACCCTCTCGATGACCTTCACGCCCAATACCAGCCCCTTCGCCGGGCGCGAAG
>CAZEHU010000015.1:1826-10182 GCA_964511605.1 uncultured Myxococcales bacterium | reverse complement strand
TGGACGGCAAGTACATGACCGCCCGGCAGATTCGCGAGCGCCTCGATCGCGAGTCGATCGCCAACCCCGGCCTGCGCATCGAGCCTGGCCCGACCCGCGACAGCTTCGTGGTCTCCGGACGCGGCACCCTGCACCTGAGCGTGCTCATCGAGACCATGCGCCGCGAGGGCTTCGAGCTCTCGGTCAGCCAGCCCCAGGTCATCCTCAAGGAGGTCGGAGGGCGAACCCACGAGCCCTTCGAGGACGTGGCCATCGACTGCGCCGACGACTATGCCGGCACGGTCATCGACAAGCTGAACCAGCGCGCTGGCGACCTCCAGGATCTCGTCAGCGAGGGGGACGGGCATACGCGCATGCGCTGGCTCATCCCCAGCCGCGGCCTCATCGGCTATCGCTCGGACTTCCTCACCGATACCCGCGGAACAGGCACCTTCGCCTCTGTATTCAGCCACTACGCACCCCAGAAGCTCCACAACAGCGGCCGCACGCAGGGTGTGATGATCGTCCAGGATACCTGCACGACAAACGCCTACGCCCTGCAGAACCTGCAGGAGCGCGGCGTGCTCTTCCACGGCGCCGCGGAGGACGTCTACATGGGTCAGGTGCTGGCGCTGCACGCTCGGGACAATGACCTGGTGGTCAACCCTGCCAAGGGCAAGAAGCTGACGAATATGCGGGCCTCCGGCTCGGACGACGCGATCCGGTTGACCCCTCCCCGCCTCTTCACGCTGGAGGAGGCCCTCGAGTTCATCGGCTCGGACGAGCTCGTCGAGATCACGCCCACGCAGATCCGCATCCGCAAGCGCATCCTCGACCACAACGAGCGCAAGCGGGCCGCAAAGGGACTCTGAAGGGGCTCGCAATACGGAGCCGTCGACGGCCGCGTGCGCTGCCTCCGCTCGACAGTCCTTGCGCCGGGACGATGACCCCCGTACCTTCTGGCGCACCGCGGAGGACTTTCGCCCCCGAGCTTCGCGGCCCAAAGAAGGCTCGTACCACCGGTCACTCTCGCTCCCCGCGGAGCCAAGCAAACTCCGAGTCCACCAGGAGGCAACAGATGGGACGTAGCATCGCGCTGCCCGACAACATGGTGCGCATGTTCCTCACCGGGAAAAAGACGCAGCTCCGCCGACCGGTGGAGAAGGTCATCGCTGCGGGCGCCCAGGTCGAGTCCTCCGGCGAGGGCTCCTTCCTCGTGCGGGGCACCGCCCCCACCGGCGCGGACGTGCAGTTCACGGTGGACTGCCCCTACGGCTTCAGCGGCGAGCGCCTCTGGGTCCGGGAGCCCTTCCGCGTCGAGCGGGATGGCGTGCGGTACCGCGCGGATGCCACCGAGATGCGCGACGACTGGCTGCCCTCGACCCAGATGGACCGGGCCGACGCCCGCCTTCAGCTCACCCTGCTCGGGGTGAAGATGGAGCGCCTGCAGGACATCGACGAGGGGGACGCGGAGGCCGAGGCACCCTACCAGTGGATGGCCGACCTCATCCGCATCCACCCTCAGCTCGAGCAGAAGCTCAAGGGTCGCTGGGCGGCCGCCTCCCAGGAGCTGAGCGGGCAGATGGTCCCGACCTACCGGGGCCTGTTCACGATGATGTGGGATGCCCTGAACGGCGCGAACGGAGACACCTGGGCCCGGAACCCCTGGGTGTGGGCCATGAGCGTGAGGGTGGACGCCACGAGCTGATCGAGCCTGCTCGGCTCGGCGTCCGCGCAGGGTCTCGCTGCTGCAGGCCTGAGGAGGGCGATGCCTCAGCGCTTCTGCGCCACCGCTACGAGCGACTGCCCACTCCACGGAAGCCTCTCGTCGACCCGCCGGAGGAGCGGCAGGAGCGTATCGAAGGCTTTGAGCTGGATGCGGGAGATCGTCCTCCGGCCCAGGCGGCTGTTGGCCCACCAGAAGGGGACCGAGGCGCGGTTGAAGTCCTCGAGCTCCAGGAGCTCGAAGCCGGCGTCCTCCAGGGAGTCCTTGAGGCCCTCGCGGGTGTAGCGCTCGCGATGCTCGAGGGCCTCGTCGAGTGGGCCCTGGAGCCAGGGGTTCTGGGGCACGACGGCGATCAGGCGACCCCCGGGCCGGAGCGCAGCGTGCAGGCGTGCGAGGGCCAGGTCCGGGTTCGGCGTGCGCTCGAGCACATGGAGTGCGATGGCGGTGTCGAAGTCGCCCGCGAGCTCGGCCCAGGCGGCGTCCTCGTCCGACGCCCCCGCGTCGAGGGTTCGGACCTCGATGTAGGGCTTTCCGATGGCGTAGGAGCGGAGGAAACCGAGGAAGCTCGGATCGGTCTCGCAGAGCACGTAGTGGTGACGGGGGATGAGCTGGTTGGTGAGGGTGCCGATGCCGGCGCCCACCTCCAGGACCCGATCGCCGACGTGGGGCCGCACCACGCCGCCGAGCCAGTCGACGAAGCGCCGGGTCCGGTCGATGGCGGTCAGCATGTGGTGGCCGACCTCGTCCGAGCGGTAGATGTCGTCGACCAGCGTGAAGCGAGTCATGGCCCAGAGGGCGAGCGCCCCGTCTCTCGCGCGGATCTTCTTGCCCTCCTCGTAGCTGCGCGGGAGGTAGCGGATCGGCACCTCGAAAATGCGGGCGCGGCGCTTGGCGAGCTTGAAGGTGAGCTCGACCTCGATGCGGAAGTCGTCCGAGCGGAGCGGGATCGACTTGAGGAGCTGGGTGCGGACCGCCTTGTAGCAGGTCTCGAGGTCGCTCAGGTTCAGGTCGGTGAGGCAGTTGGCCAGGAAGGTCAGCGACTGGTTCATCAGCGTATGCCGATGCATGAGCGTGCGCCGGTAGGGAGCGGCCATGTAGCGCGACCCATAGACCGCGTCCGCTCCCTCCTCGACGAAGGGCACGAGCAGGCGCGGGATGTCGGCCGGGTCGTACTCGAGGTCCGCGTCGTGGACGACCGTCACCTCGCCCCTCGAGAACTCCAGCGCGGTGCGCAGCGCCCCGCCCTTGCCGCGGTTGAGCTCGTGCCGGTGGGCCTCGAGGCGAGAGTCCTCGTTGGCCAGGCGCTCGATCACGTCCCAGCTCCCATCGGTGGAGCAGTCGTCCACCACCACGACCTGGAGGCCCGCGATGAGGGGACCGTCCAGGGCCAGCACCCGGCGGAGGCTCGCCTCCACGTAGTGTCGCTCGTTGTAGACCGGCACGAGGACCGTGAGCTCGAGGGCTCTCGGGTCGCGCTTGGGCGCGCGCTTCGACCTAGGTTTGGGTTTGGGCTTCGCCATGAGGGCGGGAGCCTACACGAGGATCGGCTCTACGCGACCCCGCGTCTCGATCCGCAGCTCGCGTCAAATTGAATCAAGCCCACCCCCCGGTTGTCCGTAGGGGCATGCGTCAGCGACGAACCCGCCCGGACACAAGCCCTCGCCAGCCTGGTGAGGGCCCGGGCCCAGCAAGGAGGATAGGGATGGCCAAGGACATCGAGCGCAGCATGCTGCTGGTCAGGGACGTCGGCTTCCTCGCCGCTTTCTCCACCACCGCCGCCTTTGGACTCGCCATCGCCGTCGGCTCCATGGGAGCCGGCATGATCGCCTCCCGCGTGAAGGAGGGGCTGGTCGACGTGTAGCCCCCCTCCCCGTCGTGGGAAGGGACCGCGCGTGGTGGTACAATGGGCGGGTGACCGTCGCCGCTCCCACCGCTGGACCGACGCCAAGGCCCCTGCGCCGGGTCGAGTTCCGCAGCCTCGTCGAGTCGGGTGCCTTCGACCGTGAGCATGTCGAGCTGATCCGTGGCAGGCTCATGGCGATGAGCCCTCAGAGCACCGACCACCGCTTCACCGTACACGCGCTGGTCAAGCGACTGACCCTCGCCCTTGGAGAGCGCGCCGAGGTGATGTGCCAGGCTCCCTTCCGGGCCGCGGGGGAGTCCGAGCCCGAGCCGGACCTGCTCGTCGTTCCTCCAGGGCGCTACGACGACGAGCACCCCCGGGAGGCCTGGCTCATCGTCGAGGTCGCCTCCTCTTCCCTGGCCTACGACCGCGATGTCAAGGGGCCGCTGTATGCGGAGTCCGGCGTCCCCCACTATTGGCTCGTGGACCTGGCCGCGCGCACAGTGAGCTGCTTCTCGCGCCCAGCGGGCGGGGCCTACGCGTCCTCGGAGAGGCGGGGTGTCGGGGAGCAGCTCGAGGTGCCGGAGCCCCTCGGCCCCTTCTCGCTTGCTGTGGACGAGATCTTGCCCTGAGGGCGGATCACGGTCCTGCACGGCTACCAGATCGCCTCGTTGTCCTCGAGGCGAATCGTGCGAAGCCACGAGAAGCGGGCGAAGTCTCTGTCCTCAGTCAGGAGCGCAAGGGCGCCATGCTCACGGCAGGTGGTGGCGATCAACGCATCGAAGGCCAAGTTGCCTCGTGCCTTCCCATCGCGGAGGGTGTCCGCATAGCGCGGCCACACGCCCTGCGATGGCACCAGCAGTGAGGCGTTGGAGGTCTCGAGCAACACCTCCACCGCACCGATGACCTCCTCGAGCCCTCGCGCCAGCATTCGAGGATGGCTCGCGATGCGAACGAACTCGGCAATACAGGGCAAGGGGATCCCCCACGGTCCCGGCCGAGCCCCGAGGTGCTCGAGCCAGGCCAGGGCCCGCTGGTGGTGGGGATCCGCGGGGACGTGGGCGTAGACGAGGATGTTGGTGTCGACGGCGATCACGAAGCGTCGAAGGCCCCGTACAGCGCTTCTCGGTCGGCGACGTCCAGGTCGAGCGCTCGCGCGCCGGCGAAGGGCCGTAGCCTGAGCCCCCGCGCCTCGTCGGGGTCGGTGAGCTCGCGGGCGAGCGCATTCTCAATCAGCCGCGTGAGGGTCAGCCCACGCTGCCGTGCGCGCTCCCGCGCCCGCTGCATCAGGTGATCGTCCAGGTTCAGCGTTGTGCGCATGCAGACGAACATATCCGACCATGCAGACGTATGCAAGGGGGGCGGCGAGCTCCCTGATGCCCTCGATCATGGTGATGCGTCGGGATCCGGTCCTGGCTCCGCCGCATCGGGCTCCGCATCCTCGTCCTCCTCCGGCTCCACGTACAACGCCCCCGGCTTCGACGTGGAGCCCACGAGGAGCTGGCCCTCGTGCTCGTAGCGCACCTCCACCTCGACGAGGTGAGGCTCGAAGGGCTCGTCGGTATGGAAGACGCAGTGGTGGCTCTGGCTCACGGCCGTAGCGAAGAGGCTCTCTTGGACGTCGCCGGCCACAAAGGACTGGAGCGCCTCCGCGGTGCCGCCGGTGACGCATGAGAGCACGTGGGCCGAGGGGTGGTTGCCCACGAAGCCCCCCCCGGAGCCATCCGGCGCCATCGTATGGACGATGGCCTCCCCGTGCACCGCGCCCAGCACGTCCTTCAGGCTGTGGGCCGTGAAGCCGCTGCCATCCCCGGGCGTGTGCATCGGGGCATCGGTCATCACCAGCAGCACCCGCTGGGCCCCGCTCCTCCAGGTGAAGCGATCCCAGGCGAACATCACGGCGTCGAGCGGATTCTCGGGCCCATCGCCGCCGCCGCTGGCGTTCAGGGTGCCCACGAAGCCGACGAAGGTATCGAGATCGTCGATCAGGTTCTGGTAGCCCGACCCCCCCGGTGGAGCGTTGTCGTCGAAGGGGATCACCCCGAAGAGCACGTCGAGCCCCTGGCCCGACCAGTAGGTGGCCAGATCGACCGTCGAGCTCTTCACCTTGTTGATCGTCCCCGACATGCTGCCGGTCACGTCCAGCACAAACGCGACGTCGACCGTGGCGTAGGTGGTGGTGTTCAGAGGGATGCAGGTGGCGTCCACCAGGACTCCGTCCTCGCGGATCGCTACGTTGCCCATCTCGATCCCGGTCGCCGGGTCCACCTCGAAGGCGTCCAGGCCGAAGATGAACTCGCCGGTCTTGGGGTTGATGATGGGGGCCAGGTTCACGAAAGCGAGCTTGAGGTCGTCCTTGAGCCCGACCCCGAAGGAGACTGTCAGGAGGTTCGAGTCCGTCGGGTTGGCGAAGATCGGCACGCCCGGTCCCTCGCCCAGGGGGGGCAGGGGATCACAGGCGTCGAGCAGGCAGGTCACGTCCGAGGCGCAGTCGAAGATGCACATCGCGCCGGCCCCCGTCTCCACACAGGCGTCGGTCTCCGGGCAGGGCTGGATCGACCAGCCGCCGATCGAACAGCTCGCGAGGAGGTCGCCCGCGAGGCACTCCTGGCTGAAGGGCTCACAGGGCTCCGGCAGGCAGCCCGCGCCGTCCACGCACTCGGTTCCTGGCGGGCAGGCCTGCAGGTCCGCCGGGAGCGGGGCCGCGCCCTCCTCGAGATCGACCGGGCAGGTCGTGAAGGTGGTGGGACCCGCGCAGGTCAGGCAGGTGCCGCCGTAGCACTTCGCCTCCACCGGGGCCCAGCCCTGTGCCGAGCAAGCGGCGGCCGCCCCCCCGGGCTGACACGACCACGTGCCTGGTTGGCAGCCGACGTCCAGGCAGCCCTCCCACGGGAAGCACCATGCCTCGTCCTCGCAGATCTCGGTCAGGTTCTCGTTGGGTCCCGTGCCGTGATCGTTGCACGGCTGCAAGGTGGAGGCGCCCGCGCACAGGGGCTCGCCGGGGCTGCAGATCACGGGCGCGCAGGAGCCGCTCGCCGGATCGCAGTGCTCGCCCGCCGGGCAGAGGGCCACGGAGTCCCAGAACGTGCCATCGCCCGAGCAAGCGCCCACCTCGTCGAGGTGGGGGCAGAAGGTGGCGAAGGGCGGGCAGACCTGGGGTGCCGGCCCCTCCGGCTCGCTCCCCTCCTCGGCCACGTCCTCGTCGGGCCCGGCCACCTCGGGCTCGGGCGTCGCCGCCTGCCCGTCGCTCGTGGGCTCATCCGCGTCGGCGGTGAGCGAGGCACTGGCTGTGTCCTCGGCCCCGGTCGCCGGCTCCGCGGCACAGGCGCACAGCCCGCCGGCCAGCAGGTACGCCACTGTAGGTGTCCACCTCACGGTGCGGAGTATAGTCAGGGGGAGTCTCGCGTTGACAGGGCGAAGACCCGCCGGTAGACCCACCGCGCCATGCTCGAGATCCTCTCCAACGGCTTCAAGAGCGCCCGCGAGAAGCTCTCCGGGCAGAAGACCCTCGATGCCGCGTCCATCCAGGACGCGCTCCGGGACGTCCGACGCTCGCTCCTCGCCGGCGACGTGGAATTCCACGTGGTCAAGGAGTTCCTGGCGAAGGTCGAGGACAAGGCGATCGGCGAGATCGTCAAGACCCGCGTCCGCCACGAGGGCGAGAGGCTCGACGTCGGCCCGGCCGAGCACTTCATCAACATCTGCCACGAGGAGCTCGAGGCCCTCATGGGGCCGGTGGACACCGAGATCCACTTCCGCAAGGCCTCGGACGTCACGACGATCATGATGGTCGGCCTCCAGGGCGCGGGGAAGACCACCACGGTCGGCAAGCTGGCCCGGAAGCTGGTGGAGGACGGCCACCGCCCCCTCCTCGTCGCCGCCGACATCTACCGTCCGGCCGCTATCGACCAGCTCCAGGTGCTCGGCCGGCGCCTGGACCTGCCGGTCTACACGGTGCCGAACACCTCGCCGCCGGATCTCTGCGAGATGGCGATGCGCGAGGCGCGCTTCCAGCGCAACGACGTTGTCCTCTTCGATACGGCGGGCCGCCTCACCGTCGACGAGGCGTTGATGGGCGAGCTGGACGAGATTCGGGATCGGACGCGCCCCGACAACATCTTCCTGGTCCTCGACGCCATGACCGGCCAGGACGCCGTCCGCACCGCGCGAGCCTTCGACGAGCGCCTCGACCTCTCGGGCTGCATCCTCACCAAGCTCGACGGTGATGCTCGCGGTGGCGCCGCCCTGTCGGTCAAGGCCGTCACGGGCAAGCCGATCAAGTTCCTGGGCATGGGCGAGGGCCTCGACGCCCTCGAGGAGTTCCGCCCGGACGGACTCGCCAGCCGGATCCTCGGCTTCGGTGACATCGTCGGCCTCGTCCAGGACTTCGAGAAGGTCGTCGACGAGAAGAAGGCCGAGGAGGACGCCAAGAAGATCCTCTCCGGCGACTTCACGATGGTCACCTTCCTCGAGCAGATCCGCACCATCAAGCGGATGGGCTCGGTGAAGGACGTCTTCGAGAAGATGCCCTTCATGGGCGACGCGATGCCCGAGGGCCTCGACGACAAGCAGCTCACACGCGTCGAAGCGATCATCCTCTCGATGACCAAGGGCGAGCGCCGCGACCCGGAGCTCTTGAGCAGCCAGCCGAGCCGAGTCCGCCGCATCGCGGCCGGCAGCGGCACCACCATCAAGGAGTGCCGCGAGCTGATGCAGCGCTTCTTCGGCATGCGCAAGATCATGCAGCAAGTGGGCACGCAGCCGGGCCTGCTCGGCCAGCTCCCCGGCTTCAAGCAGCTCGGCATGCT
>CAZEHU010000015.1:0-1816 GCA_964511605.1 uncultured Myxococcales bacterium | reverse complement strand
GACGAGTTCGACGAGATGGGCATGGACATCGGCGGCATGGCCGATCCCCGCGGCGGCGGGCGAGGCCGGAAGCGCGCGGCGGGTGCCCCCCAGCTCTCCGAGGCCGACCGACGCGCTCGCGTGAAGGCGCGCAAGCGGGCGACGGCCAACGCCAAGAAAGCCGCGAAGAGCCGAAAGAAGAACCGCAAGCGGCGCTGATCGGTCGCGCTCCGCGGGGCGCGACTTTCCTGGGCCCCGACCGACCCCTTCTGATACAAGGTCCGCCATGACGCGCTGGGCCTGCTCGATCGCACTCCTCCTCTGCCTCGCTCCGGGTTGCGACCAGGGCACGCAGCCCTCCCAGTCGAACCCGCTGCCCCCCGGCAATGAGTTCGGCGTGGGGGGGAGCGAGCCCACCGGCGGCAGCACCGAGGGGCAGCCGGGAGCCGAGCCGACGGGCAGCGGCGAGCCGGCCGCGGCCCCGGATACGGAGCCCGGAGGCGCGGAGCCCGATGCGGCCGGTGAGCCCTCCTCGACTCCGGAGCCGACTCCGGAGCCGACTCCGGAGCCGACCCCGGAGCCGACGCCCGAGCCGGCGCCCGAGCCCCAACCGGAGCCGGAGCCCGCCGCCAAGAGTGAGCTCGGCGGACCCTGCGAGTTCCACGACGACTGCGAGACCGCCACCTGCAACAGCGCGCACTCGGGAGGCTACTGCACGGTCTTCTGCACCGACGGCGCTCCCTGCCCCACCGGCTCCCAATGCCTGCAGGATACCAAGAGCCCCGGGCAGAAGATGTGCTGGAAGGCGTGCATCGACGATAGCCAGTGCACCGGTGGGCAGTTCTGCTCGGCCGGCAGTACCTGCACACCGAAGTGCACCCAGGACGACTGCCCGAGCACGTGGGAGTGCAACCTGGCCACCGGCATCTGCGAGCCACCGCCGGATCCGAGCCAGTGCGAGCCCTCGGCGGAGGTCTGCAATCAGGTGGACGACGACTGCGATGGCATCACCGACGAGGACTGCGGCCCCGGCATCAACGACAACGACGTCACGCTGGTCCACGACCTCGGACTCGTGAAGGTAGGAGGCCAGCAGATCTGGCAGGAGCTGAGCTTCGACCTCAGCCCGGCCGCCGGCTCCTTCACGCTCCAGGTGATCGCCGCCGATGGCTCCGGGGACTACACCGGCGTCTACCAGATCCGGGATCCCGACGACGAGCTCATCGTCGATGGCAGCACCGAGGCCGAGGAGGTGGTCCGCGCCATCCCGGACTACGGCATGACCACCGTGCAGGTCCCCACCTCCCCGATCTACGACCCGCCCACGGGGACCTACGAGTTCACGATCCTCAAGGATGGCGATCCCGGCTTCGTCTGGGTCTACGTGATCCAGAGCCTCCGGCAGGAGCCGGTGAAGAGCCACCTGGACGTGAACCTCTGGTTCGTCGGCACGCCCCAGCTCTCCGCCTCGACCGCCGGCGACAGCGGGAAGTTCAACGCGCTCTTCGGCACCTTCGCGTCGATCCTCTCCCAGACCGGCATCACCGTCGGGGAGGTGAAGCTCTTCGATGTCTTCGGCGTGGACGCGCAGAAGTACCAGATCGTGAACGTCACCGAGGATCCAGCCGACGTGGACGAGTACGAGCAGCTCCTCATGCTCTCGGGCGCGCTGCCTCTGTCGAACAAGGGGGTGAACTTCTTCTTCGTCCAGGGCTTTACCGGCTGGGGCATCCTCGGCCGCGCCGGCGGCATCCCCGGGCCGCCCCTGATGCACGGGACCAGCGCCTCCGGGGTGGTGGTCAGCCTGGCCGACTACTACGCCCTTCCTTATGACTAC
>CAZEHU010000014.1:0-15651 GCA_964511605.1 uncultured Myxococcales bacterium | reverse complement strand
CCTCCAGCTTCCCCCTGCCGGGCCCGCCGGCCGACGCGATCATGGTGGGCGATCATCTCGTCGTCTCCTCGGCGATCGCCCCCGAGCTCTTCTCCCTCGACCTGGGCACCGATCCCGTGACGCCGTCCACGACCTCCATCGCGGTGAAGGACGAGGTGGCGCGGATGCAGCACCACGATGGAGCGCTCCTCGTCACCTGGCGTGACCTGCCGCTCGTGAGCGTCTTGGACGCTGCCACCGGCGCGGTCCTCCGGGAGGCGGGCATCCGACCCGAGTGCTCCGATACCCTGGACAACGACGGGGATGGCCTCGTCGATCACGAGGACGCCGACTGCCGCTACGGCGGCGATCCCACCGAGTCCGGCTCGGACGGCGAGGACGCCCGGGCTGTCTTCGTCGAGGTGGCCCTCGACCTCTGCGGGGACGATCTCGACAACGACGGCGACGGCAAGACCGACCTGGCGGATCCGAGCTGCCACGAGGATCCGCCCCAGGAGAGCGTGCCGGAGTGCGCCGACGGCGTGGACAACGATAACGACGGCCTCGTCGATACCGACGACGAGAGCTGCTACGGGCCGGCGGACCTCATCGAGGGCGAGCGCCTGGCTTACGGCCCCTACGGCGCCACCTCGGTCGACGCCCGCGAGGTGGGGGCCGGCCTCTGGGTCTACGCGGTGGATCCGGAGCGGGCCCGCATCGTCGTCTTCGAGGACAACGGCACGACCCTGGCTCGCCTCTCGCAGCCGACCCGCAGCGTGGACGTGCCGCCGGCCTTCTTCCTGGACTACAGCGACGCCTCCGCCCTCGGGGATCTGCTCGCGGACGGGGGGGTCCCGAGCTTCGAGGTCTCGGCCGCCACGCCGATCCGCATCCCCGGCCACCCCAGCCTGGGCCGCGGGGATGCGCGGGATCGACGCATGGTCGCGCCTCTGCTGCCCAACCTCAGCGCTTCGCGGATCCGCGGCGAGCTGTGGTCGCGCGTGATGGAGGCCGATGCGGAGACCGGACAGCCCACCGTAGCGCTCGATCTCCCCGCTGGCGGCCCGCTGTATCGGCCGCCAGGGTGCGAACCCTTCGCCGCGGTGCCGGCCGCCGGCGGGACCAGTGGAGTCTGTGTGCAGCCCGCTTGGGACGATGCCACCTGGTACGTCTTCGCCCCCCGCCTCGATGGGCGCATCCAGCTCCTCGAGGCCGTCCGCCGCGGCGTCCCGGTCCATCGCTACGTGCAGGACTTCGAGAGTCCGTCGCTGCGCGGGACCGACGTCTCCAAGCCGACCCTGAGCCGGCGTGGCCGGCCGATCGCCGTGGGCGCGAGCTTGAAGCAGGGCTATCCCTTCCTGGGGCCCCTGGCCGAGGAGCAGATCGCCGAGGGTTCCAGTGGCGAGTCCCCGGACGAGTTCCGCCGCTGGGGCGTCTTCCCCGCCGCGGATCCAGAGCGTGTGGAGAGCCAGACGTGGCGCCTGAGCTACGAGGGCCTGCTGCCCGGCACCGCGGGGGTGCTGGCCTGGCTGGACGAGAGCATCGACGGGACCTGGCTCTACGACCCCCGGCAGCGCTTCTGCGAGCGCGGCGTCGAGGTGGGCGACTGGCTGGTCCTCCTGAGCGGCTTCGACGAGGGGCTGCACCAGCGCACTCGGATCCTCCTGGAGGACGGGCTCGAGTGCCCGACGGCGAAGCCAGACGTGGGCCTCATCGAGGTGAAGGTCCTCGAGGTGGGGCAGACCGGCCTCCGCGTTGATCTTGCGAGCGCGCGCACCCGCCCGCCGGAGCCGGCCCTCGACGACAAGGCCATCGCCGAGGCCAAGGCCGCCGGCACCAAGGGCCTGAGCCTGAGCGAATGCAACGACGTGCTCGACGAGGTGAAGGACAGCCTGACCCACGCGGCGAACCTCGAGACCCGCCCGGATCTCGCTGTATCGGATCTGCCCGATCGCATCTCGTACCAGGTCCGCGCCGACGGCGTGTACACGGTGGTCGGGAGCCGCAGCGGCTTGTTGCATCGCTGGGTCTGGCTGGCGGATCCGATAGCGGGGCCCGGGAGTCCTGGCGCGGCGGGCGGGCAGTGCGTGGAGGACGAGGGGCTAGATCCCCTCTTCCGCGGACGCCTCGAGGAGGCCGAGGCGACGGCGGAGGGCTACGATACCTGCCCGCCGAGCCTGGACGTGCTGGCCCACGACGTGGTGGACGAGGCCCTGCCGCAGACCGGCGAGCGCTTCGAGACTTTCGCATTCGCCGTGGATGTCTTCCCGGGCTGCGAGCTCGACGACGAGGGGGCCATCACCCTCGTCGAGACCCAGCGCGATACCCGCTGGACTTTCGTCGCCTCCGGACCGGACAACCCCGACTCCACGGCCGGCGGGGGCTCGCTCTTGAGCCATCGCCTGCCGCTCCTGGACTTCCAGCGCAACATCGTCCAGCTCGATACGGGGTCGGGCCGGGTGCACGTCCTGGAGTTCCAGCCGGGGGATGTGGACATCGAGGCCACGTTCGAGTGAGGAGAGCACTCGGAGGTTGAAGCCTCCGGGGCCTTCCCTGTACAAGGCGCGCGCCTCGAACCACCGGAGCCCGCATCATGTCGATCCACGCCCTCCCGCTTCGCTGCGCCCTCCTGTCCGCGAGCCTGATGGTGGCCCTCGCGACCGGCTGCACCTCGCGCTCCGGCGGCGGCGACGACAGCCCCCCCGACTTCTCCAACCCCAAGGATACCGAAGGCCTCGCCAGCGCGGACGGCACGACGGGGAGCGGGGAGCCGGGGGCCGGCGGGGAGCCGGAGGGGGGCGGCGATCCCAAACCCGACGTTGTGAACCCGGCGCGCCCGGAGGAGGCCGAGGAGGGCACCGTGGCTGCGCTCCAGGTGATGGGCGAGACCGAGGGCTGCGATCCCGGCGGCATCACGACCATCGCTGCCGCGGCGAGCGTGACGGGCGCGGTGGTGACGAGCCCCGTCTTCGAGATCTCGGCCAACGGCGGCCTCGACGGCTTCTACGTGCAGGATCCGGGCGGCGGCGCCTGGGCCGGCGTGCTCGTGGCGTTCGACAAGGACAAGGACTTCGATGTGGAGCCGGGGGACGTGGTGGACCTGGCCGGCACCCTGGAGGAGGGCTGGTGCAATACCCAGCTCGAGGCCGACAGCGTCGAGGTGACCGGCTCCGGCGAGGTGGTCGCCACCATCGTAGACGCCGCGGCGGCCCCCGACGAGGCCTGGGAGGGTGTCCTGATCACGGTCGAGGACGTCGAGGTGGTGGGCGCTGCCGGCGGCGGCAGCTTCGACCTCGAGGGCGGCCTCGTCGCCGATCACGACTTCGATCTCTTCCTCGACCTCGACGTAGGCGCCACCTACACGATCACGGGTCCGGTGAAGTGGGCCTTCGACGCCTTCCGCCTCATGCCCCGCAGCGAGGGCGACATCGTCGAGGGCTCGGGCGGAGGCACCGAGCCGGAGCCGGGCCCGACCCCCGAGGGCGTCAGCTCCCTCGCTTCGATCCAGGGCACCTCCACCAGCACGGACTGCGACGAGGACGGCTTCCTCGACGGCGACCTGGTGGTGGTGCACGCCGTGGTGATCTCCGAGGGCTGGTCGGTCAGCGCCAACCTGAACGCCTACGGCATCCGCGATGGCGAGGGACCGAGCGATGGCGCGCTCCTCACCCTGGCCAAGAGCCTCGATGGCGACTGGCCGATCGGCACCTCGCTGGCCATCGAGGGCGAGCACCTCGAGTTCTACTGCCAGACCCAGATCAGCGCGGACCAGGTCGAGATCCTCGAGGAGGCCCTCGAGGTCGGCACCGAGCCCATCGACGCCGCGGGCGAGGACATCGACGACGAGGCCTGGGAGGGCGCCTACGTCCAGAAGGCCGTGACCGTCACCGGCCTGGACAACTGGGATCAGTGGATGGAGGCCACGACCGATGCGGGGGTCCTCCTCGACGACGAGATCATCGAGGACGACTTCGCCAAGCCCACCATGGGTGAGACCTACCTGGCCACCGGCGTCATCACCTGGGGATTCGGCAACTACCGCATCGCGCTCACCGAGCCCCTCGCGGCCCCCGGCGAGCCCGAGCCCGACCCCGACGCCGGCGGAGCCGGCCCGGAGGGCGATACCGCAGGCTCCGACGTCCTCGAGCCCGAGGGGGACGGGTCCGGGCCCGAGGCCGAGATCGTCGAGCCGGAGGCCGACATCGGAGGCGCCGAGCCCGAGGCCGACACCGCTGAGCCCGAAGCCGACACCCTGGAGCCGGAGCCGGATGCCGGAGGAGCCGGCCCGGGGGACGACGTCAGCGATCCCCAGCCCGAGCCCGACGCTAGCGGGCCCGGATCGGATGCGAGCGAGCCTCCGCCGGACGCGGGCTGAGCCCGAGCCTCAAGCGGCGCGCACGCGCTCCACGCTGTAGACGCCCCTCAAGCCGTTCAGGCGCTTGACCACCCGCTGCACCTGCTCCACGTCCGCGGCGTGGAAGGTGAAGAGGTTCTCCGCGTCGCCCTCCTCGCCCTCCTGGCAGTGGGCCACGTCGATGTTCACCTTCAGGTCGCTGAAGACCTTGGCCATATTGGTCAGCATGCCCGGGATGCCGGACGAGGTGACCACCTTCAGGGTCACGGGGTAGCCCGCTCCACCCGCGTCGCCCCAGCGCACGTCCACGAGGCGCTCGGGCACGATCTCGACCGTGTTCACGCATCCCTTCCGGTGCACGCTGACCACGTGAGCCGGGGTGACGAAGCCGACGATGGGCTCTCCCGGCACCGGGCAGCAGCAGCGGGCGATCGAGTGCTTCACGCCCTCGAGGCCATCGACCTGGATGCCGGAGGGCGCACCCGTCACGCGCCGGATGAAGCGCTTGAAGACCCCGTCCGGGGGGGCCTCGGCGGGCTTCCTGTTCTTGCCGAGCACCTCATCGGGGAGCACCGCGGCGGCGACGCTCTCGGCCGTGACGTTGCCGCTGCCGACCTGGACGATGAGCTCCTCGGCGCTCTTGAAGTTGTGGCGCTGGGCCGCCTCGAGGAACTCCCGGGTCTTGCGGATCCGGGCCAGGGAGCGGGAGTAGCGCCGGAGCTCCTTGTCGAGGAGCTGCTCGCCCAGCTCGATCGAGCGCGCACGCTGCTCCTTCTTGATGAAGGCGCGGATGCGGTTTCTGGCGCGGCTGGTCTGCACGAATTGCAGCCAGTCCTTGGACGGACGCTGGTTGCGGCGGGTGAGGATCTCCACCACGTCCCCGTTCCGGAGCTGGTGGGTCAGGGCCACCATCGCGCCGTTGACCATCGAGGAGTAGCAGCGATTGCCCACCTCGGAGTGGATCGAGTAGGCGAAGTCCACGGGGGTGGAGCCCCGCGGTAGGACCTTGAGGTCACCGGCCGGCGTGAAGGTGTAGACCTCCTCCTGGAAGAGCTCCACCTTGACCGACTCCAGGAACTCCGAGGGATCGTCGAGCTCCTTCTGCCACTCCATCAGCCGCTTGAGCCAGTCGAAGCGCCGCTCGTCGCGACCGGCGATGGAGCGTCCTCCCTCCTTGTACTTCCAGTGCGCGGCGATGCCGTTCTCGGCGACCCGGTGCATCGAGTGGGTGCGGATCTGCACCTCGACGCGCTGGCCGCCGGGGCCGATCACCGCGGTGTGCAGGCTCTGGTAGCGGTTGGCCTTCGGTAGGGCGATGTAGTCCTTGAAGCGCCCTGGCACCGGCCGCCAGCGATCGTGGATGAGCCCGAGCACGTTGTAGCAATCGGACTTACGGTCCACGAGCACCCGGAACGCGATGAGGTCGTGCACCTGCTCGAATGCGATCCGCTGGGCCTGCATCTTGCGATAGGTGGACCAGAAGCGCTTGGGCCGCCCGGAGACGTCCACCTCGATGCCCTCCTCCTCGAAGAGGCCCTCGAGCTCGGCGACCACCTGCTCGATGTACTCCTTCCGCTCGTCGAGGCGAGCGTTCACGTTGACCTTCAGCTCCGCGTAGTCCTCCGGGTGCAGGTGCCGGAAGCAGAGGTCCTCGAGCTCCGCCTTGAGCGATCCGAGGCCGAGGCGGTTGGCCAGGGGGGCGAAGATGTCCATCGTCTCCCGAGCGATGCCTAGCCTCTTGTGGGGCGGCAGGTGCTCGAGGGTCCGCATGTTGTGGGTACGATCGGCCAGCTTCACCAGGATCACGCGGATGTCCCGGCTCATGGCGATGAGCATCTTGCGGAAGTTCTCCGCCTGTCGCTCCTCCTTGGAGCGGAAGCGGATCTTCGAGAGCTTGGTGACCCCATCGACCAGATCGGCGATCGACTCGTTGAAGATCTGCTCGAGGTCTTCGCGCTCGGCCTTCGTATCCTCGACCGTATCGTGGAGGAGGGCGGCGCAGATCGCCTCGGTATCCAGCTTCAGCTCGCAAGCGATGCGCGCGACGGCCACGGGGTGCCCGATGTAGGGGTCTCCGTTCTTGCGCCGCTGCTGCTGATCCCGATGGACCTGCTCCGCGAAGACGAAGGCCCGCTGGACCATGTTGAGGTCCGCACCCGGGTGGTAGCCACGCATCGCCTCGAGCACGTCGCGCACCGTGGCCTCACCGGGCACTGGACGGAGCAGGGAAGGGGTCGTCTCGGGCAAAGCAGCAGCCACGACGCGGGATGGTAGGCGCCCCCACTTCCGGCTTCAACGAGAGCGCGCCGGCGCCTGTGTCCGACAACACCACGCAGCACGCTTGCAGCCACCTGGCACGGTCGTTGTCGGCACCTCGGGGAGCCTGTAGGGTCCGCCGCCCATGAGCGTCGCCCGCCACATCCTGGACCGCCTGACCCACGAGGCCGCAGCGAGCGGCGATCGGGGACGCACCCGCCACATCCGCCTCGCGGACGATGCCCTCGAGGAGATGGGGCCCTGGCTCTCGATCGCCCACCCGGGGACCATGGACGTCCTCGTCTGCGACGAGGCCACCTGGGCCGCGGCGGGCGAGGAGGTCCAGGCGCGGCTCGAGGCCGCCGATCGCAACGTGACGCACGTGATCCTCGAGCCCCGCCCCGGGGATCCGAAGCTGGTCTGCGAGGATGGGGTCATCGAGGCCCTGGGCACCTTCCTCAAGGTCTCCGAGCGCATGAACCCCATCGCCGTGGGCGCCGGCACCATCACCGATATCGTGAAGATGGCCAGCCACCAGCTCGGCCGCCCCTTCCAGGGGGTGCCGACCGCGGCGAGCATGAACGGCTACACCTCATCGATCGCCGCTGTGCTGTCGAGGGGCGTGAAACGAACGGGCCCCTGCCACCAGGCCGAGGCGCTCTTCTGCGCCCTCGGGGTCCTCTCGGATGCGCCGACCTACCTGAACCGCGCCGGCTTCGGTGATCTCTGCTCCAAGCCCCTGTCCAACGCCGACTGGCTGCTCAGCCACCTCGTGCGTGGCGTCGACTACTCGGACGAGGCCGCGACCCTCCTCGACGAGCCGTGGCAGCGCATGGTGGAGGAGGCCGCCGGCATCGGCCGCTCCGAGGTGGCGGCGACAGGGATCCTCATGGAGACCATCCTGGTCTCGGGGTTCTCGATGGCCCTCGCGGGCACCTCGGCGCCGGCCTCGGGCAGCGAGCACCTGGTCAGCCACTACTGGGATATGGAGGAGCTGGGCCACGGCCGGCCCATCCATATCCCAGGTCGGGATCGGCAACCGCCTCAGCGCCCGGGTGCTCGAGCGCCTGGTCTCGCTCGAGGCCGAGGCCATCGATCCCGAGGCGGCCGCCCTCCGGGTCCCCGACGCGACCTGGATCGACGACATCGACGGCGATCACGAGGGCCTCCGGCCCGATATCCTCGCCGAGATCAAGGAGCAGCTTCGACAGAAGTCGAAGAGCGGCGCGGACCTCGCCACGGAGCTCACGGACCTTCGGACCCGGTGGGCCGACATCCGCGAGCGCCTGCGAGCCTCCCTGGTGTCCCCCGCCCGCATCGACGAGGCCCTCGAGGCCGCGGGCTGCACCACCCGCCCCAGCCAGATCGGCGTGGAGCGCGAGCACCTCGAGCGCACCCTCCGGGTCTGCCGGCATATCCGCAGCCGCTACGTCGGCCTCGATCTGGCCGCGGACCTCGATCGGTTGGACGGCTGGGTCCCGGCCATCGCCGCGGAGGTCGAGGGGGACGCCTCATGAGCCGCCTCGTCGTGGTCACTGGGGGCGCCGGCTTCATCGGCTCGGCCCTGGTGCGTGCCCTCCTGGAGCGGGGTGATCGCGTTCGGGTCCTGGACGACCTGAGCGCCGGGCGTCGCGAGAACCTCGAGGGGCTCGGGGGGGATCTGGAGCTGATCGTCGGCTCCATCCTCGACAAGGCCGCGCTGGCTCGCGTGGCCGACGGCGCGGAGGTGATCTTCCACCTGGCCGCCCAGGTCTCGGTGCCCCGCTCCTTCGAGGATCCAGAGACCACCGACGAGGTCAACGCCCGCGGCACCCTGCGGGTCTACGAGGCAGGCCGCGAGGCCCGGGTCCGCCGGGTCGTCTTCTCCTCCACGTGCGCGGTCTACGGCAACCTGCCCGATCTGCCGAAGCACGAGGAGAGCCCGCTCGACCCCTCGAGCCCCTACGCCGGCTCGAAGCTCGCCGGCGAGCGCTTCGGAGAGATCCATACGAGGGAGCCCTCCCTCGAGGTGGTCAGCCTGCGTTACTTCAACGTCTTCGGGCCGCGGCAGCGTGCCGAGGGGGGCTACGCCGCGGCGATCCCGATCTTCTTGAAGCGGGCGCTCGAGGGAGCACCCCTCCGCGTGGACGGCGACGGGCTGCAGACCCGCGACTTCGTGCACGTGGACTACGTCGTCGACGCCAACCTTCGGGCCGCGGAGGCCCCCGCCGCGCCCGGCCGCGTCTTCAACATCGGCAGCGGCGAGGAGACCTCCATCCTCGCCCTCGCCGAAGCGATCCGCGAGGGCGCAGGCAGCACCAGCGTGATCGAGCACCGACCCCTGCGAGCCGGCGACATCCGTCGCTCGGTCGCCGACGTCTCGGCGGCGAGGCAGCTCCTCGGCTGGCAGCCGCCGCGGGATCTGGCCCACGACCTCCGACGCACCCTGGACGCCGCCCGTGCCGAGCGAGCGGCCGCCTCGGCGGGAGGCTCCCCGTGACCCACGCCCTGAGCAGCATGACAGGCTTCGGCACAGCCAGCGCGAGCGCCGCCGGCCAGCGCTACCGCGTCGAGGTGAAGACGGTGAACCACCGCAACCTCCAGGTGCGCCTCCACCTGCCTCCGGAGCTGGCCGCTGTCGAGGGAGCCGCCCGCAAGCTCCTGAAGGGCGCCCTGAACCGGGGCGCGGTAGACGTCTTCGTGAACACCGCGCGCGAAGGAGACGAGGACCAGAGCGCGCTGGACGTGCACGTGGACCTCGCCGGCGCCCGTACCCTGATGGCAGCCCTCGAGGAGCTCGCCGGGGCGGTCGGTGCACCCAAGCCCGACCTGGCCCTCCTGCTCCGCGCGGGCGACATCCTCGACGTGCGTGCTGCCCCCGTCGATGCGGAGGCGCTCGGCGAAGCCTTCCTCGGCGCGCTCGAGCGAGCCGTCGAGGGCGTCATCGCGATGCGCACGCGGGAAGGACAGGCCCTCGCAGCGGACCTCGCGTCCCGCCTGGGCACCCTCGAGATCCTGCTGGATCGGGTCGATGAGGTGGCCCCCGAGGTGCGCGCAGGCTTCGAAGCGCGCCTCCGCCAGCGGCTCGAGGAGGCCACCGAGCGCCACGGCCTCGAGCTGGACGAGGGCCGCGTCATCACCGAGCTCATCGTCTTCGCCGAGAAGGCGGACGTGACCGAGGAGGTTGTGCGCGCGCGCACCCACGTCGCCGCGTTCCACGAGCACCTCGCCGGCGGCGCCGCGGAGGGGACCGGCAAGCGCCTCGACTTCCTCTGCCAGGAGCTGGGCCGCGAGCTCAATACCATCGGCTCCAAGTGTCGCGACGCGGAGCTGGCCGGGCTCGTCGTGGAGGGCAAGGTGGAGCTCGAGCGCATCCGCGAGCAGGTGCAGAACCTTGTCTGAGCACGCAGGCGACCTCCTCCTCGACCCCAACCTGATGGTGGTCCTCACCGCCCCGAGCGGTACGGGCAAGACCACCGTCGCCAGCCGGGTGCTGGAGGCGGAGGGCCGCCTGCGCTTCTCGGTGAGCCACACGACCCGGCCGCGGAGGGGCGCCGAGGTGGACGGCGAGGACTACCACTTCGTCGACCCCGCCACCTTCGACGAGATGGTGGAGGCCGGCGCCTTCTACGAGTGGGCCCACGTGCACAAGCACCGCTACGGCACCTCGAAGGCGGAGGTGGAGCGCCTCTGGGGCGAGGGTCACGACGCCCTCTTCGACATCGACCCCCAGGGAGGCCTGCAGGTCATCGAGGCCTACCCGGGGGCGGTCACCATCTTCATGGTGCCCCCGAGCCTCGCGGAGCTCGAGGCCCGGCTGCGGGGCCGCGGCACGGAGAGCGAGGAGCAGATCCAGGTGCGGCTCGCCAACGCTCGCGAAGAGCTCCCCGTGGCCCGGCGCTATCGCTACGTCATCGTCAACGACGAGGTGGATCGGTCCGTGAGGGCCATGCGCTCCATCCTCGCAGCCGAGCGCGCCCGGACCGGTCGCCTCAGGCCCCTCATCGACACCCTCGAGGCCGAGGGCAGCGCCCCGGCCGAAGAGGGCGCCGCGCCCATCGGAGGAGTTGATCCATGAGCCACGTCCCGATCCCCAGCGACCGCCCGGTGCGCGTCCGCATCGCGCCGAGCCCCACGGGCGATCCCCACGTGGGCACGGCCTTCGTCGCCTTGTTCAACCTCGCTTTCGCCAAGAAGCATGGCGGCCGCTTCGTCCTGCGCATCGAGGATACCGATCGGGCGCGCTCGAGCCGCGAGAGCGAGCAGCGCATCTTCGAGAGCCTGCGTTGGCTGGGACTCGACTGGGACGAGGGCCCCGACGTCGGGGGCGACTTCGGCCCCTACCGGCAGAGCGAGCGCACCGCGATCTATCGCGAGCACGTACAGATGCTCATCGACAGCGGCCGCGCTTATCCCTGCTTCGCGACGGCCGAGGAGCTCACCGAGATGCGGCAGCGGGCGCGCGAGCAGAGGCTCGCCACCAGCTACGATCGCCGCTATCGCGACCTCGATCCGTCGGAGGCCCGCCGTCGGGTCGAGGCCGGCGAGGCCCACGTTGTACGGATGAAGATGCCGCTGGATGGCGAGACCTCCTTCGTCGATGGCCTCCGAGGCACCATCAGCATCCGCAATGATCAGATCGACGATCAGATCCTGCTCAAGTCGGACGGCTACCCCACCTACCACCTGGCCAACGTGGTCGATGATCACCTCATGGAGATCACCCACGTCATCCGGGCCGAGGAGTGGATCCCCTCGACGCCGAAGCACGTGGTGCTCTACGACGCCTTCGGCTGGCAGGCGCCGACCTTCGTCCACCTGCCGCTGCTGAGGAATCCGGACAAGTCGAAGATCTCCAAGCGCAACAGCCCCGTCAGCCTGGAGTACTACCTGCGCGCCGGCATCCTGCCCGAGGCCCTGGTGAACTTCCTGGGGCGGATGGGCTGGTCGATGCCCAGCGAGGCGGAGATGTTCTCCTTCGACGAGATGGTCGAGGCCTTCACGTTCGAGCGGATGAGCACGACGGGCCCCATCTTCGACCTCGACAAGCTCGACTGGCTCAACGGCCTGTACATCCGGGAGCTGAGCCCGGAGGAGCTCGTCGATCGGCTCGAGGGCTGGATGCTCCACCGTGACTTCCTCTTGCGGCTCGCCCCCCTGGTCATCGAGCGCATCAAGCGCCTCGAGGACTTCGTGCCCATGACCGCCTACTTCTTCGGGGACGATGCCCAGCTCACGGCCGAGGATCTCATCCCGAAGAAGCTCGACAGGCTGGGCACCCGGAAGGCGCTCCAGTCCGTGGTGCGAGCCGTGGACGACGTGCGTGAGTGGTCCGAGGAGGTCATCGAGGCCACGCTCCGCGCCCAATCGGAGGAGCAGGGGCTGAAGCCACGTATCCTCTTCCACCCTGTCCGCATCGCGGTCACGGGACGCAAGGCCACGCCTCCGCTCTTTAGCACGATGGAGGTGCTGGGCAAGGCACGCTGCCAGGTGCGCCTACGGCACGCCCTGGCGCTGCTGAAGTAGCCTGGATGTCCTCGGCGGCCCTCAGCTCGAGCCCGCAAGCCCCAGCAGGTTCCGGCGGGCACGCGCGCGCAGCGCCTGGGTATCCTCGATGGGGGCGTTCTCGTCGACGCCGTCCGCCTCCACGGCGCTCTCCCCGCGGAGAGCATCGCGGCGCCGCTCCCCGGACTTCACGCGATGGACCGTGCTGGGGGACTCCTCAGGAGCAGCGACGGAGGCTCCGTCCTCCTCCTTGGACTCGGCCGAGGAGGAGCGCGCCCTGGAGATCAGACGCGCCCCGGACTTGGCCTTGACGCGCTTGGCGGCGGCGAGAAGCGAGCTCTTCTCCCTCTTGGGCTTCGCGCGGGTGCCGGTGGGGCGGCCGCCACGGCCGCGCTTGCCCTTCTTGGGCCGGCCCGGCTTCTTGCGCGGCGCGGGCGGATCGCCCGCCATCGTATCGTCGAGGAGCCTCCAGTGGCCGTGGCCGTCGTCGAAGAAGAGCTTGCCGCGCCCCTTGCCGAGGGCGATCTTCAGCGCCCGCTTCGGGGCGGCATCACTCATCTGGTGATCGATGACCACCTGGAGGAGATCCGCCTCGTGGTGCCAGCCCGGGTGGTCCGCCCACCAGTCGACCAACTTGTCGCCGACGCGCTTGCGGCTCTTGCGCCCGGAGGGCTCGGGCCGACGAGGCGCGTGGGGCAGAGGCGCCGCCGAGGTCATCGCGTGGGCCGAAGCCGCCGGACGAGCGGTCGCCGAGCCGCCCGCGGAGAGCTCGTCGACCAGCTTGGCGCACTCGAGCAATCTCGCGAGAGCGTCGATCTGGGCCACTGGGACCGTGAGCTCGTAGCTGCCCGTGCTGATGGTGACCTGTCCGCCCGAGACGGAGACGTACGAGCCTTGACGAGATTGAGGCATGGTTTCCCTTTGTGGTTCAGACTCTCGGACGGCCACAGGAGGCTGGGTCGAGAGGGTCTTGTGAGACAGGAACCTCGGCTGGGCGCCGGTCGTCGACCATTGGACACGATCACGCTGCAGCCCCGTTCACCGTGGAACGGGGATTTGTGGCCTGATTCCGCGTCGTCGAGGCAGGAATCGAGTAGGAAAGGCGCAGCGTGCTGACTTCCATTGATCGGGCCGCGGAGATTCTGGATTCAAGTTGCATTCTCGCAGGTTACGCTACATCTGGCGCCGTGCTCGCCGACGTTCCTGTGAGAGGACTGTAGCGCTGGAGACCGCTACACAGTCGCACATTATCCCAACGACGTTTGGGACACAAGGGACACGCGAGAAAAACACCCAGAGTGATCCCACAGGGCTCGCTCGGCACTCAGACTCAACCCCCGCGACCACCCCCGCAGAGATCCACTCGCCGGCGGCGGCGGCGACCGGCGGAATAGGATGCAGGCGCGCCTCCGGGGCATGGCGTTGACGCTCCGGGCCTGTCGCCCGTAGCCTCCGCCGGCTCGCGGAGGCCCCCCGCCGTCGGGGAGGACCGCCGCGCTCGCGGAGGATCCGCCGTGCGGCTTCGAATCGGCTCCTGGGAGCTCCCCACCGCCCTCATCGTCTTCCTCGTGACCTCGGTGGTCTACGGCCTGGCGGCCTGGGAGCGCCTGCCGCAGGCCTCGGCGCAGTTCCACTTCGTCGATCTCGCGCACTCGTGGCTCGAGGGGCGGCTCGATACGGAGACCCCGAAGCTCAAGCCCGATCGAGTGCCCGAGGATGCCCCCCGCGGCAGAGCGAAGGCGATCCGCCGGGCCATCGACTCCGGGGGTTGGAACGACTGGGCCTCCCTCCGCACGCTGACCTTGAAGGATGGCACCGTCCTCCGCGGCCGCTTCCCCTGGCCGAAGGCCGAGGGGGACAAGAAGCATCTATTCCATACGGTGGATCGGAAGGAGATCAAGGTCGTCGTCCCGAAGGACCTGGCCCGGACCTGCGGGGCCAAGGCGCGCAGTCGCTGCGACGAGAAGGACTGGTACATCTCCTTCCCGCCCTTCCCCGGGGTGGTCTTCCTGCCCCTGGCCCTGATCTGGGGATACGAGACCAACGACGTGCTGGTGACCTGCCTGGCGGGGGGCCTCGCTGCGACCCTGCTCTTCCTCTTCCTGCGCCTGCTCGCCCGGCGCGGGCACTCCCTGCGGGACGAGGAGGACGACCTCTGGCTCACCGCCCTGTACGCGTTCGGCAGCGTGGCCTTCTTCTCGAGTGTACGAGGCGAGGTCTGGTTCACCGCGCTCGTCTTCGGGATCTGCCTCAACGTGGCGTTCATGATGGCCGCCCTCGACACCCGGAGGCCGCTGGCCGCCGGGATCTTCCTCGCCCTCGGCATGGCGACGAGGACGCCGATCGCCTTCGCCGCGATGTTCTTCGCGTGGCAGCTCTTCTTCCCCGGCAATCGCTGGGCCGGCGGGCGCTGGCCCGAGATCCTGAAGAAAGGCACCGCCTTCGCGCTCCCCATCCTCGCCGTGGGCGGCCTCCTCATCGCCTGGAACCTGGCCCGCTTCGACAGCCCCTTCGAATTCGGCCACAGCTACCTGTCCGGCGGCGCCGCCAAGCGCATCCGGGCTCACGGCCTGTTCAATACCCACTTCCTGAACCTGAACCTGCAGGCGGCGCTGGTGAATGTGCCGCGGGTCGTCGATCACGCACCCTGGGTGCGCATCGGCAACCACGGCCTGGGCTTGCTCTTCACGACCCCGGCGCTCTTCCTGCTCCTGCGGCCCTCGAAGTATCCGCCGATCCGGCGCGCCTTCTGGCTCGCCGTGGCCGCTGCGGCGCTCCCGGGGCTGCTCTACCAGAACACCGGCTGGAAGCAGTTCGGCTATCGCTTCGCGCTGGACTACATGCCCTATCTGGTCGCGCTCCTCGCCCTCGGAGATCGGCCGCTGACGCGGCGGGTGAAGGCGGTGATCGTCTTCGGCATTGTCGTGAACCTGTTCGGCGCGATCACCTTCGGGCGCTTTCCCCAGTTCTACTACGGCTGAGATGGGCATCCCGGAGCTGCTCGCGGCGGCCGAGGGCCTCGATCCCTGGCTCATCTGGTCGGGGCTCGCCCTCGCAGCGATCGTCGAGTACGTCTTCCCGCCCGCCCCCGGCGATCTCCTCGTGGCCGCGGGCGCGGCCCTCGTGGGGGCCCTCGGCTGGTCTCCCTGGCCGGTCCTCGCCGCTTCGACGATCGGGGCGATGATCGGCGCCTCCCTCGCTTTCGCTGCCGGTCGCTGGCTCCTGGATCATCGTGGCCTCGATCGCCTCCCGGAGACACCGAGGCGTGCGGCCTGGGAGCTGGTGGCCCGCTTCGAGCGCCACGGTGCGATGTACCTGGCGCTGAACCGCTTCGTTCCCGGCCTGCGAGCCTTCTTCTTGCTGGCCGCCGGGCTCGCTCGCCTGGGATGGGGGCCCGTGCTGCTCTGGTCCACCATCAGCGCCCTCGCGTGGAATACCCTGCTGCTGGGGGGAGGCTATGCTGCCGGTCGCCACGTAGAGCTCCTGGAGCACTGGCTCCTCCGGTACCAGCTCGTGCTCTGGGTGGTGGTGATCGCCGCCCTGGCCGCCTGGGCGATCACCCAAGCGCTGAAGGGGTC
>CAZEHU010000013.1:6263-15655 GCA_964511605.1 uncultured Myxococcales bacterium | reverse complement strand
CTTCCTGCTCCCGAAGCAGGCGCGCTACCAGGCTGCGCTACGCCCCGGCACGGGTGGCGTGGGGCGCGGATTGAATGGTACAAGCCCGCGCGTGTCAAGGACGATCGGGGCCTCGCGGGGTCCGCTGGGAGGACGCTGTGAAGCTGAGCCGAGAGAGGACCCGCGCGGTGGTGGACGGCCTCTGGGAGGAGAGCATCCTGCCCGCCCTCGCGGACTACATCCGCATCCCCAACGAGTCGCCCTTCTTCGACCCGGAGTGGGAGGCCCACGGCCACATGGATCGTGCGGTGGAGCTCTCGCGTGCGTGGGTCGCCGAGCACCTCGGTGACGAGGCCACCATCGAGGTCTGGAAGATCGAGGGCCGCACGCCGCTCCTCTTCGTCGAGGTGCCCGGGAGGGGCGCCGGCACCGTGCTGCTCTACGGCCACCTCGACAAGCAGCCCCCGATGCACGGGTGGGAGGAGGACCTGGGCCCCTGGAAGCCGGTCTTCCGGGAGGGGAAGCTCTATGGGCGTGGGGGCGCAGACGATGGCTACGCGGTCTTCGCTTCCGCGGCGGCGACCCTGGCCCTGCGCGACCAGGGCCACCACCACCCGAGGCTCGTCTTCCTGATCGAGTGCTCCGAGGAGAGCGGCTCCACGGATCTGGTCGCCTACATCGAGGCCTACGAGGAGCGCATCGGGGTCCCGAACCTGGTGATCTGCCTCGACAGCGGCTGCGGCGACTACGAGCGCCTCTGGCTGACCACCAGCCTCCGCGGCAACGTGGTCGGCAAGCTGCGGGTCGAGATCCTGCGTGAGGGGGTGCACTCGGGACGCGCGAGCGGCGTCGCGGCCTCCTCCTTCCGGATCGCGCGGCGCCTGCTCGATCGAATCGAGGACGTGGACACCGGCCACCTCAGCGGCCCGATCCTCAACGTCCCGATCCCCGAGGAGCGCGTCGCGCAGGCCCGCGTGGCCGCGGAGGTCATCGGGCCGGTGGTGGCCGGCGAGATGCCCTGGGTCGAGGGGGCCGGACCGATCTGTGAGGATCCGGTCGAGCTCCTCCTGAACCGCACCTGGCGCCCGGCGCTGTCGATCACCGGCGTGGACGGGGTGCCCTCGGTGGCCTCGGGCGGCAACGTGCTGCGCCCCTTCACCGAGCTGAAGCTCTCCCTGCGCCTGCCACCGACCGCTGACCCCCTCGCGGCTGCGCGCTACCTCGGGGAGACCCTCACCTCGGATCCGCCGTACGGGGCGAAGGTCTCCTTCGAGCTGGACACCCCGAACGCCGGCTGGAACGCCCCCCCGATCTCCGAGTGGCTCGCCGAGTCCATCGATCGCGGCTCCCGCCTCTTCTTCGGGGAGGAGATGGGCGCGATCTACTACGGAGAGGGCGGCACCATCCCCTTCATGGGCATGTTGGGGGAGAGGTTCCCGGAGGCCCAGTTCGTCATCACCGGCGTCCTGGGCCCGGCGTCCAATGCCCACGGACCCAACGAATTCCTGCACATCGAGACCGGCAAGCGGCTCACGGCGGCCATCGCCCACGTGCTCGCGGACTTCTACGAGGTCCACGGGGACGCTTGAGCGCCGCGCCCCGCCCCGCTCCTTGAGCGAGCTCGACCTCCTCGACGTCGCCCTCCTCGCGGCGGCCGGCCTCGGAGCCGGCGTGGTGAATACCCTCGCGGGCGGGGGCTCGCTGCTCACCCTGCCGGCCTTGATGTTGGTGGGCCTCGACGCCGCCACGGCCAACGCGACCAATCGGGTGGCGATCACCTCGCAGTGCGCCTCCTCGACCACCGCGTTCACGCGAGCCGGGCTCCTGCCGGGGCGCGCCCTCTGGGGCCTCGCCGCCCCGCTCCTCGCCGGCGGCGCGCTCGGCGCATGGCTGGCGAGCGTCGTACCCTCGAAGGTGCTCGAGCCCGTCCTGCTCGTCCTGCTCGTGGGCATGGCGCTCCTGCTCGCCCTCCGGCCCGGCGCCCTCGATCCGCCGGAGGGCGCCGAGGTCCGCGCGGCCGGGCCCAAAGAGCTCGCGGCGCTCTTCGTGGCCGGATTCTGGGGGGGCTTCATCCAGGCCGGGGTCGGCTTCGTCCTCCTCGCTGTCCTCGCCGGGGCGCTCCGCTGGGACCTCGTCCGAGCCAACGCCCTGAAGGTCTCGCTCGTCCTGGCCCTCAGCAGCGCCGCGCTCGCGATCTTCGCCTGGCACGGGCTGGTCTCCTGGATCCCCGGCCTCGTCCTGGCCGCCGGCACCATCAGCGGCGCCCTCATCGGAGTCCGCCTCGCCGTCCGCCACCCCAGGCGCCTGCGCTGGATCGTGCTGGTCTGCGTGATCGCCGCGGCCTGCGCCATCGTGGGGAGACGCTGACGCCATGGACACCGCCCTGCTCCGCCTCTGGCTCGTCGAGCGGTCGTCCGGTGGCTCCGGCACCTTCACTCGGGCTCACGGTCGAGCGATCGTGTGCCGCCCAGCCGGAGGAAGGACCGGGATCTTGACTATCCTTCGATCCAATCGAAGGATGGTCGCATGTACCTCCCCAGACTGCTGGAGGCCCGGCTCTCGGCCCTCTCCGCGGGGTTTCCCGTCGTCGTCATCACTGGGGCACGGCAGGTCGGCAAGTCCACGATGGCGCGGCGTGTGGGGGATGCAGAGGAGCGACCGCGCAGCTACGTCTCCCTCGCTGAGTTCGGCCCTCGCTCCCTCGCGGAGAGCGACCCGGCCCTCTTCCTGCAACGCTATCCCCCTCCGGTCCTGATCGACGAGATCCAGGCGGTGCCGGAGCTCTTCGGGCACCTCCGGGAGCTCGTGGATCGTGGCGGCATGGCAGGCGGCTGGTGGCTGACCGGCTCGCAGCAGCTTCCTCTGATGAAGGGACTGTCCGAGTCGCTCGCGGGCCGTATCGGGCTGCTGGAGCTGCACGGCCTGTCCGTCGCCGAGGAGGCTGGTGCTCCTTTCGCGCCTCTGCCCTTTCGGCCGGATCGAGTCCGCGGAGCCCCGGGGACGGTGGGCACCGAGCTCCTGCCGACGTTCGAGCGCATCCTCAGGGGGGCGCTGCCACGCCTCGTCCATCCGGACGCGCCGCCCCGGGACGCCTATCTCGGCTCCTACATCCAGACCTACCTGGAGCGGGACGTCCGCACCCTCCTGGATGTCTCGGATCTCGCGACCTTCCGACGCTTCATGCGCGTGGCAGCGAGCCGCGTCGGGCAGCTCCTGAACCTGACCGACCTGGGGCGCGACGTCGGCATCGCGGCGAGCACAGCAGGGCGCTGGATGGACGTCCTCGAGGCGACCCATCAGGTCCTACGGCTGCGACCCTACTACCGCAACCTCGGCAAGCGGCAGCTCAAGACGCCGAAGCTCTACTTCACCGACACGGGGGTGCTGTGCCACCTCCTCGGCTGGCGCACGGCGGAGACCGCGGCCTCCGGAGCGATGGCAGGCGCCCTGTGGGAGTGCCACGTCGTCGGAGAGCTGGTGAAGAGCTACACCCACCGTGGCTTGCAGGCTCCTCTGTGGTTCTGGCGGACCAAGGAGGGCAAGGAGGTGGACGTGCTCCTGGAGGAGGATGGTGGCTTGCACCCGGTCGAGATCAAGCTCTCGGCCATGCCGTCGAGGCGCGATCTGAGAGGCATCGATGCCCTGGCACGATCGGGCGCGGAGCTGGGCCACGGCGCCCTGATCTGCATGACCCGCGAGCCCGTGGCGCTGCGGGCGGACGTCACTGCGATGCCTGCGAGCGCCATCGGCTGAGGCCCAGGGGATCCAGCCTCAGCGGCGCCCACCAGCCTCTCGCTCCTTCCGGATGCGCACACTATCGAAGGTATGCTCGAAGGGACCCATACAGGGTCCAGGGGGGGCCTCCACGGCGCAGCGGGCGAGGGCGTCGCGCATGGCGAACACACGCTTCTGCTTGATCGAGCGCGGGTCCGCGGTGTCCTTGGTCATGTGCAGGTACTGTTCGACCGCGGCGAGGGCGCGGGGGCGGTCGGAGTCGCGGAAGACCTCGGCGGTACAGTAGGGCACATCGGGATCGCGGAGCTCGAGGCGCGCGGCCTCGGTGATCCAGCGCTCGGCGGAGGGGCGGTCGCCGAGGTTGAAGGCGTTCATCGCCAGGTAGATGTAGAGGCGTGGCTCCCGTGGGAAGTGCTCCATGACCGGCCTCAGGTACTCCTGGCTGCGCGCGTAGTCCTTCTCGTAGTGGTGGAGCACGCCCGCGAAGAAGCGGGCGACCATGTCACGGGGATCGGCCTGCACCTTCGCTTCGAAGCGGGCCAGGCGCGCCACGCGACCCTTGACGACGATGTAGAAGCTCAGGAGCTCCTTGAGCAGGCCCGGGGTCTTGTCTCCACGGGCCAGGCGGGCCTCCAGGCGCTCCAGCACCACGCTGCCGCGGCCGTGGGCGAGGAGATAGGGCTCCTCGATGCGGGCGATGTCCGGGTGCTCGGCGAAGCGCTCGAGGGCCAGCTCGCTGACGATCCGCTGCCGCTCGTAGTCGCGGAGGAGGGTCCAGGCCTCGGCCTCGGTGGCGTAGGCGGCAAAGCAGCGCTCGTCCTTCGCGCGGGCGGCCGCGGCCAACCGCCCGGCGGCGCGCGGCTCCTGGATGCCCAGATAGGCATCCGCCAAGGGCATCATCCCGCAGGCCGTGCGCCCCTCCAGCAGCGCCTCACCCGCGGAGGCGCCCGCCGCGGCGCCCATCAAGAGCGTCACGTGCAGGGCTGCGCGCGTGGCGAGCGGCAGCTCCGCGAGCGCGCCCCCGTCCAGCTTGGCCCAAGCCGGCACCCCGTGGCCCGCCCTCGAAGCGATAGGCAGCACGCTCAGCCACTCGATAGGGCGTACCCCCCCAAAAGCGAGGGCCTTGGCCATGGCTGCCTTGGCGCCCGCGTGATCGGAGATGAGCAAGCGGTCGGAGGCCTCGGCACGGAGGGCGAGGAGCTCGGCGCGGACCTTGCCGCCCGTGCCGGCTCCCCCTGAGCCTCCGGCCGCCCGCCAGGGCAGGCTCAGAGGGCCCGCGGCTTCGAGCGCCTTGGCGCGCTTCGCCTCCGACGGGCAGCCCTCCCCCCGCCAGCAGAGGAGGGCTTCGCCGAAGGGGGCGTGGGTGGCGCAAGCCGGAGCGCTCGGGTGGCTGAGCACCAGCTCGCAGCCTCCCTCGAGGGGCACGATGACGTCGCCGCGCTCGATCCTTGCCCCGCGCACCTCCAGGCCCTTCAGCTTCGGGTACCAGGCCTTGACGGGACCCGCGGCCTCGGCGCCGAGCACGGGCGCGGCCCGGGCCGTCGAGGACATGGAGGCGAGCGCGACCGCGAGGAGCAGTCCGAGCAGGAGGGACCTCATCGCGCGCCCTCCGGATCTGGACGCTTCTGGCCAGGCGGGTAGTGCTCCCACGGGCCCGGGCACGGTCCCTCGGGGGGCTCCTCGATACATCGACCGAGGGCCTCGATCAGCCCCCGCACCCGCTTCTGCTTCGAGGAGCTCGGGTCCGAGGAGTGGCGGGTCTGATGCCAGTAGACCTCGAGCGCCCGCTGGGCCCGCCCCGGATCGCTATCCCGGAAGATCTCCCCCTGGCAGTAGAAGACGTCCGGATCCTGGACCTCCAGGCTCTCCGCCCGGGTGATGCTGGCCGCCGAGGCCTCGAAGCTGCCGAGGTTGTAGAGGTTCATCGCCCGGTAGATGTGGAGTCGAGGCTCGGCCGGGAGCTCGGACTCGGCCCTCGCCAGCAGAGCGTTCGAGCGCTCCCATGCTCTCTCGTAGTGGAGCAGGACCCCGGCGAAGAAGGCCGCTACCGCATCCTTCGGCTTCGCCTCAGCCTCCGCCACCCAATGCTCCATCTTCTCCGATCGCAGCTCCTGGCGGACGTAGAACCCGAGGAGCTTCTTGAAGAGTCCGGGGGAGCGATCGCCTCCGGCCACGTCGGCCTCCAGGCGCTCCACCAGCGCCCGGACGTCCCCTCGAGCCTCGAGGACCACGTTCTCGAGCTCCATCAGGCGGGGGTCGTCGCCCAGGGCGGCACGGGCGCCCTGGAAGGCGGCCTCCACCTCGGCGCCGCGGGCGAGCTGGCTGAAGGCCTCGATCTCGGCGGCCCAGGCGTCCAGGCACCTCGGGTCCAGGGTCCGCAGGCTCCGCGCGAGGGAGCCCGCGGATCCGAAGGCCTGCGTCATCACATAGGCGGACGCCACGGCCGCGGCACCACAAGCCTGCTTCCCCCCGCCGTTCGCCAGGACGATCGGGGCCACCGCAGCGGCAGCGTCCGGGCCGGCGAGCAGGGCGACGCGGAGCAGGATGTCCAGCCCCGGAACGAGGGCGGGCGCAAGCTCGGTGTCCAGCGCTCGCCAGGCCTCCGCGCCGCCACCGACCCGGGCCAGGACCGGCAGGACGCTGACCAGATCCGCCGGCTCGAGGTCCGCGTGCGATAAGAGAGGGAGCAGGGCCTCCCTGGCTCCCTCTGGATCCATGACGTCCAGGCGCTCCTGGGCCACGCGCCGGGCAGCGATGAGGATCTGGCGGGCCGCGTCGCCGGCCTGATCGCCGGGCGGCACCTTCCAAGGCAGCGCCAGGGCGCCCGCCGCGGTGAGGGCCTTGGTGCGCACGACCTCCCTGGGGCAGCCCGTCCCCTCCCAGCAGCCGGTCGTGGTCCCGAGCTCGACGGGCAGCGGACACGTCGCGGCCCCCTCGTGCGTGAGGATCAGGGCACAGGTCGCGCCCAGCTCGACCCGGGCCCGATCCCGGGCGATGGGCACCGAGCTCACCTCGAGGCCCTCGAGCCTCTTGGCCCAGCGCAGGAGGATCGGCGCGGCCTCCGCCCCGAGCACGGGCGGGGCGGCCACGACCAGGGTGAGGAGGAGCGGCGCCAGCGCGGTCACGGGGCGACCCTCCCACGAAGTCCACGGACCCGGAAGAGCCCCACCTCGAACTGGCTGTCCAGACCGTAGTAGCCGAGCTCCTGGTGGACGGGGTTGCCGTGGCTCGGCACGATCTCGGACCAGGCGGGCTCGAGCTCGAAGCGGGCGTGCATCGCCTCGCACGCGGGCAGGAGGCCCCGCTCTCCGCTGGCCGATCGCAGCAGGCGCGCGTAGCAGCTCACCCCCTGGAAGTAGAGGAGGGGCGGATCGCCCTCCTCCTGCCTGAGGAGGCGGGCGGCGACCCCGCCAAGGGGGATCATCTCGCCACGGATCAGGCGGTAGCTCGGGATGTGGCGGTGGGTGAAGTGCCCGGGCGGATCCGGGGCGTCCGTGCGCATCAAGACGGAGAGCACGAAGGGGCCCTCCGGCAGGCTCTCCTCGAGGCGGTCGAAGAGGGCGTCCTGGGTATCCTCGTTCGTGGGCGCCCAGAGGGTCGGTACGGTCGCAGCCGCGCTGCCGGCCCAGAGCACGAGGGCGACGATCCCCGCGGCGCGGCGCCACCGCCAGAGCACCGACGCGGTGAGGGCGGCCGCGAGGGACCAAGGGAGCACTCCGACGATATGCAGGCGGGGCTGCGATGCTTCCGAGAGATCGACGGCGTAGACGTAGAGCCAGAGGAGGCCGCCGATCAGCCAGAGGAGGACGCGGCCTCGCGTGCCGCGCACGGCAAGGGCACCGAGCCCGAGGAGGGGTGCGACGATAGGCACGAGGCGCCAGTCCAGGAGCGCGTTGTTGCCGAGGACCCGCCAGAGGCGCTCGGCGCTGAGGCCCTTGGACAGGTGCAGGCTGCCCTCCCCCATCTCCCAGTCGACGACGTGCTGGACGAAAGCGAGCTGGAAGGGGATCGCCGCGAGGAGGATCACCCCGACGAGGAGGGCCGGCTTCGGGCGTCGCCACGGGGCGCACGGCACGACCCACAGGGCCGGCGCGATCGCGGCCATCTCCGGTCGACAGAGCGCCGCGAAGCCGAGGCCGGCGGCGGTGCCGACCACGCGGACCCAGCCGGTGCGAGCCTCCCACGCGAGGAGGGCGGTCCAGAGGCCCCAGAGCACGGGGACCAGGTTCGACTCGGTGAGGTCGCTCTTGAGCAGGATCGGGGTGAGGGCCAGGGCGCCGGCCCAGAAAGGCGCAAGGGCCGGACCGCGGGCGCCCGCCAGGCGCACCCCGGCGGCGGCGGCGAGGGGCAGGGTCAGGGAGTCGATCACCTTGTGGGCCGAGACCATCGTGACGTGATCGGCGCCGAAGACCTGGAAGAGGGCGTGGTGCAGGGTCGTGGTGCCGGCGCCGTAGCGGGGCAGGATCAGCTCGTCGGCGAGGCGGGCGAGCTGGTAGCCGATGCCCATCTCCACCATGCGGTAGTCGAGGACGAGGCGGAGGACGACGCCGGCACCGAGGAGGACCCAGGTGATCGCTCGGTGATCGGCCCTGCCCAGGATCCCCGCGCTGGTCCCGAGGAGGGGGACGAGGACCGCCAGGAGGCCCAGGAGGAAGAGGGCCGAGAGGGCGATGAGGAGGGTATGGAGCCAGGGGCGCTCGCCGGTGGCCATCACGTCTTCGGCCTGGAGGCGCAGGCTGCCGTCGTCGGCGGCGAGGATGGCCGCGTGGACCCGGGCGGCGAGGTCCGGGGGGCTGGTGACGCCGCGGCCCTGGACGAAGAAGCTGCGGGTGACCTCGTCGGGATCCGACTGGCGGGGGGTCCGATCCTTGAGCTCGACCACGCTCTCTGGCGGCGCACCGTCTGGACCCGGGGCGTCGCCGCGGAACACGAGGCGGGCGCGGGTGGGCTCGAGCTCGACGCGGAGCAGGCGATCCTCGAGGTCCGGCTCCGCGTCCACGAGGGCGGCGAAGCGGGCCTCGAGCTCGGCGCCGGGCGCATCGGGGACCCGCTGGGCGTCCGGGAGGGGCTCCGGGGTCTGGAGCTTGATCTTGATGCGCTTGAAGGGATCGGCTGGCTTCGCGGCCTCGAGGCGGGCTGCGATGCCCTCGATCAAGCGGCTCGATCGCTCGGGTGCCGTGGTGGTGATGCCGTAGGGGCCTGCGACGCGTCCCTCCTCGCGGGCCAGGCTCGGGTGGACGAGCCGCACGCAGAGCGGGGCAGCCTGGCAGCTCGTCGGGCGGGGCTCGGCGATAGGGCCGTAGAGGGCCTCGACGTGATCCTGCGGGACCGCCATCCCACGGAGGCCCCAGCCAGCCTCGAGCTCCCCCTCGCGAGCGGGGAGGACCGCCTGGAAGAGGCGCTCGTGGCCGGGCTCGATAGCGAAGCGCGGGGCCGCCGTCGTGGGGGCCGCGCGGCCCCCGGGCGCCCAGCTCGCGGCTACCGCCCCCGCTGCGATCAGGAGACCGAGGATCCGCCTCATCCGATACCCCACAACTCGCGGATGGCGCGAGGTACGGTCGATCGGACCCATCCGATGCCCCACAACTCGCGTATGGCGCGAGTTCCGCACGATCGGACCCACCCGATGCCCCACAACTCGCGTATGGCGCGAGTTCCGCACGATCGGACCCACCCGA
>CAZEHU010000013.1:0-6163 GCA_964511605.1 uncultured Myxococcales bacterium | reverse complement strand
TGCCCCACAACTCGCGTCTGGCGCGAGTTACGGGCGATCCGACCCATCCGATGCCCCACAACTCGCGTCTGGCGCGAGTTACGGGCGATCGGACCCATCCGATGCCCCACAACTCGCGTCTGGCGCGAGGTACGGGCGATCCGACCCATCCGATGCCGCCTCCCGCAGGGCTCCGATGGCCTGGGTGTAGTCGTCCGCCCGGAAAACCGCGCTTCCGGCGACGAAGGTGTCGGCGCCTGCCGCCCGGATCGAGGCGATGTTGTTGGCCTTCACGCCTCCGTCGACCTCGATGCGCGTGGTGAGGCCGCGCGCCTCGACCCAGCCACGCAGGCGCTCGATCTTGGGCAGGACACCCGGGATGAAGGCCTGGCCACCGAAGCCCGGGTTCACCGACATGACGAGCACGTGGTTCAGGAGCTCGAGCACGTACTCGATGGCCTCCGGCGGGGTGTGGGGGTTCAAGACGACGCCCGGCTTCGCGCCGGCCTCCTCGATCTGGTGGACCAGCCGATCGAGGTGGGGGCAGGTCTCCGCGTGCACGCTGATCCAGTCGGAGCCGGCCTCGGCGTAGCGCTCGATGAACGCTTCCGGGTTCGAGATCATCAGGTGGGTATCGACCGGGAGCGTGGTGGCCCGGCGCACGGCCGCGACGACCGGGGGACCGATGGTGAGGTTGGGGACGAAGTGGCCGTCCATGACGTCGACGTGGATGAGGTCGGCGCCGGCGGCCTCCACGGCCTCGATCTCGGCGCCGAGGCGCCCGAAGTCCGCGCTCAGGATCGACGGCGCGATGAGGACGTCGGCCGTCGCCTCCCACATCTACGCGACCGCCCCTTGAACACCCTCGTCGAGGGTCTCGGGCGCGAAGGTCTCCTTGGCGCGGGTGGCGCGGCGCTTGTTGATCTGGCCGTCGCGGGTGGCGCGGGAGTTGAGGGTCAGGGTCGGGTCCGTGAGCCACTTCACCCAGAGCTTCGACCAGGAGTCGTGGCTGACGAGGCAGTCGTAGGCCTCCGGCGCCATGGCCCTCAGCTCCGGCAGGCGGGACCAGGCGATGAAAGGGAAGTCGTGGTGCTCGTTGTGGTAGCCGACGTTGAGGGCGACCCTGTTGAGCGGGCCGTAGTAGCTATAGGTCTCCTGGCCCTTCTCGATGACGAAGTGCTCCTGGACCCAGCGGGCCCCGAGGGGGTGGGGGCCGATAGAGAAGAGCAGGCTGAGGGCCATGTAGCCCAGGGCCCAGGGCCCCCACAGGAGGAGGACCGCGAGGTCGAAGCCGAAGATGACCAGGGCGTTGGTGATGACCCCGGGGGTCCAGAAGCTGATCTTCGAGCCCTTGGCGAAGCGGCCCACACGGAGCGCCTGGGCGAGGGGGAAGCAGCACTCCCAGGCCAGCTTGCCGAGGAAGCCGAAGCGGAAGAGGCGGGCCTCCCACTCGCCGGCGAGGTCGGCGTCGAGCCAGTAGTCGCCTTGGTACTGGTGGTGCTTGAGGTGGAAGATGCGGAAGCTCTCCGCCGAAGGGACGACCATCGGCAGGTTGCAGATCACGCCGAAGACCTGGTTCCAGCGCTTCTTCACGAAGATGAGGTTGTGGGAGCACTCGTGGATGAGCACGAAGAGGGCGTGGTTGGCGAAAGCGCCGAAGAGGAGAGCGACCGCCAGGACGGCCCACCAGGCGGCGTCCCGGAGCAGGAACGCCAGCGCGAGCTGGGCGCCCACGATGCCGAGCACGATAGGGGCGCTCTTGGGCTCGCGGCCGAAGAGCGTGCGGATCTCGGGGTGATCCTTGATGAGGCGGCTCGCGCGGGCCCGGTGGGGCTCGGGATGATCGAGCACGTAGGGCCTCTCGATCCCCGCGCCGGGCTCGTCCCAGCCGGGGGCGTCGTGGCCCGGGCACCAGGTGTCGAGGGGGTTGGCGGCCCCCGCGGCCGCTTGGGGGCGGCCGGCGTCGCCCTCGGGGGGCGCGGGGAGAGGAGCTTCGAGGGGGGGAGCTGCAGCCATAGCGGCGCGGAAGCTAGGGGCCGAGGTCCGCGATTGTCAAGGGATTCCAGGCGTCTCGGACTTGTTCGAGGGGGCAGCCCCCAGGGCCCAATCGGCGGAGGGGATACGGGAGGGACGTAGCGACTGCCGGGAGGAAGGGGTACGATCGGGATCCGGGAGGGGGGCCCATGGGCGAGCCTCAGATGTATGACACCGTCGTGGAGCGGCTCTCGCACGCCGCCGTGACGCTGCTCGCCGACCCCTCGCACCCCACGTGGGCCGCCCAACTCGACGTGGATCCCGAGGTGCCGGTGGTGATCGAGCTCGCCGGCGAGGACGATCGCCAGCGCCAGCTCGCCGCTCCGGACGGCTCGCTGGTGGTGCGGGTCCTGGGCGAGGAGCGAAAGCCCTGCACGCTCTTCGTGCCCTGGGACTCGGTCTTCTGCGTGGCGGCGCCGGGGCACGAGCCGCCCAGCGCCAAGGGCAATGGAGGCACGGCCATCCTGCTTCGAGAGGCGGTGGTGCCGGCGTCGATGGGCGGCCGGGAGGGGGTGCGCAAGGCGCTCCTCTACCTCGGCATCGCCGAGCCACGCCCGGAGGACATCGAGCACTGGCGGCTCGGGCCCTCGAAGGAGCTCCTCATGGCCTCCGAGGATCGCTCGCGCTTCGTGGCGGACAAGCGGGTAGCGATCGAGCAGCTCCTCCACGTGCCGGGGGCGCGGGTGGCGCTGATCGTCAGCGGGCGGCCCCACTCCCTCGTGGTGGCCCACGACTCCGCCTTCCCGCGGCCGGAGATCCTGCCGGACATGCTGAGCGTGACCATCACCAGCCATGAGGGCGAGGAGGTCCCCGTGGAGGTGCCCTGGGAGCGGGTGGGCGCCGTCCGCGAGGTCCGCTCCGGCGAGGGCTGGTTCTGGCCCGAGGACCTGCCGCCGGGAGCCCTCGTGGAGATGAAGCGCAGGGACATGGCGTGGTGGACGCTCGTGCGCGGGGAGTATGGCGTGCCCATCGAGCCGGCCGCGCCCCCGCCCTTGCAGTTCCTCGCCGACGCGCCCGAGGGCGATGCCGGCACCGCTGCGCGCCGCTGCAAGCTCCTCGGCAGCGCCGTGGTCGTCGCGGACACCTCGGAGCTCGCGAACGCGCTGCCCCAGGACCTCGTCGACCAGAAGGTCCTGGCGATCCCGCTCGAGATCCCCTCCCGCCCGATCCCCTTCGAGCCCGGCGCCGACGCCCTCCGCACCGCCGTCCTCGACAACGAGGGGGCCCTCCGCTCGGTCACCCTCCCTTGGTCCTGCATCTTCGCGGTGGTCTGCCGCCGCGGCGCCTCGCAGGTCCAGGTCTGGCCGGAGCGCTACCCCCAGCTCGTCCACGACGTCATTCGCGCCCGGGAGCTCATGGAGAGCGGCGAGGGCGTCCCCGACGACCTCCTCGCCGCCGAGGGCCTCGACCACCTCGCTATCCACGAGCCCCGAACCGTCGCCCCCAGCGAGGACGGACCCATCGTAGGCATCGACGACGAGACCGGCGCCGCCGTCCTCATGCTCCGCCAGCGAATGGGCCGCTCCGTGTCCGGGGAGCCGCTCTGGTTCGATATGGTGTTGCAGCTCGATGGGGGGGGAGGTGCCTGAGAATCGCAGGTAGCGGCGAGCAGCAGGGACGAGTCGCCCGGAGCACCGGGCCCGAGGGATCGAGCGAAGCGGTCTCAGGCCGGATCAGTGCGCACGAACCGCCGGATGCCGGTGCCAACGAGAGCCCAGGGAGCATGCGGACTGGCCGCCCCGTGGAGGTGCTCGTTCAACCAAGCCAGGTCAGCGAAGAGTCAGCATCGCGGATCAACGGGCGGCCGGAGTTCCTGTCAACCGCATCGGGGCTCGTCCAGGGACACAGGGGCGACGACCGGGTCGACGGTTTGCAGAGCGGCGGGATCCTGCGCCCGAGCGGCGGCACCGTTGCGGGCGAAGACATCGCCCCCATCCCCTACGGGCTGCCCTCTCCGTAGCAGATGCGCGCAGGCAGCACCGTATGCTCGGGCTCGTCCGTGTGGCGCGCGACAAGAACGCATGCGTGACACGTCGACGACCACAACGATGCGTCGGCGAAGACGACCTCGGAGACCGAGACACGCTTGGGATCATGGAAGGGAAACCACACCCAATCTCCCAGGGACTTCGAATCATCCTGTGGATCTAGACCTGAAGGCTGGGCGCCGATCCAGCCCAGGGCTCCTTGCCCTCCGGGTTCCACGATCCACGCTGCGGAGGCGGGCTCATCCGCGACGGTCTCCCACACCCCGGTGACGAGGTCGAAGCGCTCCAGGGCCCCCCGGAGACCTGGCCCCAGCATCGATGCATAGAGTGCAGTTCCATCGGGGCGCGGTCCACGAAAGGGATCTCGGGTCCCGCCCACGGCGCGGAGGCCGAGCCGATGGCGCCTGCGACGCCTATCGGTAACAGAACCTCCGGGGGCGGCTCCAGTTCTCAGGGCCCCGTGTTCGCGTCAAGCGCGACCTCTGGGAGGACTCGAGCCCCGAATCGCCGGGCGTGGCCCCTTTCCGGGATCGCGCCCGATCGAGCCAGTCATGGGTTCTAGCTGCCACGAGGGGAGGCTAGCAGGGTGAGTGGTCCCTGCTCGAAGATCGGCCCCGCACGAAGCCGCGAAGGACCGAGACGTCGAACGGAGCTGAGCCGGGTTCCTACGGTGAAGGCCGGCTCCGTGCTCCCGTGCGAGCCGAGGTGGAGCGGCCCGGCGAACAACCCGTCAGTGGCCGTGCACAGCTCCGGCCGGGGGAGCTGGTGCTCGAAGAGTCACGACCTTGACGGCTCCCCGGTCCCACCAGCGTCACGGGCTTGACGGTTCAGGGCCTCTCCAGGGGCCAGGCTCGGCGCGTCCACCAGCAACCACGGGCAGGCCGCCCCGTGGCGCGCTTCTTGCGTTCGTGCTCGCCCGGACCTGTCGGGGAGGACAGCGACGATGGAGATCATGACAAGGGTGAGCAGCACACTCTGCGGAGCCTGGGTGGCCTTGGCTGCGTTGCCGGCGGGCGCCATGGTCGGCCCGCCGCGCGCCGAGGACGTCCGCGAGCTCGTGGAGACCGACAAGGGGCTCGTGTGGCTCGTCGCCGATCCACGACACCCGAGGGCCTCGCTCATCACGAAGCTACCGAAGGGAGCCCGCCTGGTGCTCCAGGAGGATCAAGGCTCCTGGCTACGGGTCCGCGACCTCGCGGACAGCGCCGTCGAGGGCTTCGTGATGGACAAGCTGACGAGCCGGGCGGGCGTCGAGGTGATCCCGTCGACAATCCCGGAGCTGCCGGACGCCACGATACGCGCTCGACCGCCAAGTCCGCTCGTGGCGTCGGAGGCAGCGCTACCACGATCCGGTGCCGCATCGGTCGAGGGAGCCGGCGTCGTTCCTGTGGGGGACATCGGAGACCCAAGCGCCGCAAGCGCTGCCCTCGCCGCGAGCGCTACCGTGGGCGCCCCCGCGGCAGCCGCACCGCCGCCGCTGGATCCGGTCGGGGCCGCCGTGCCCGGCGCAGCGTCGTCTGGTGCGGCGCCACCGAGCGCGGCGGCGGCGACGGTGGATCCCATGGCGTCCCCCGTCAATCCGCTTCGCCATTGGCCCCTGGCCCTGGTGACGGTCCTCGGCCTGGGCGCGCTGGCATGGGTCAAGCGGCGCGACGCAGGCGCAGAGACCTCCGAGCAGCCGGGCCTCCTCGACCTGCGCGTCCTCGAGACCCGGAGCCTCGGCAAGGGCCGCCTCATCGCCGCCATCCAGGCCTCCGATCGCCTGCTGGTCGTGAGCTGCGGCCCCGAGGGCATGGAGCTCCTCAGCGAGGACGCCCCCCTCCCCGGCTGACCCACCCGGGCCCCCCGGGACCACGCGCACACCGCGCTACGCGAGGAGAGCGGCGCTCGCGCCACCCCACTGCTTGATCGGCCCATACCCCGCTCGTCGACCGGCCGTGCTCCCCGCTCGTTGATCGGCCGTTCTGGCACGTCAGCCGGGCCTGCGACCCCGATCAACGTGTTGATCCCCTATCGAGGGTGCTCTCAGGTGCCTCTTCGCCCGATCAACCGGGCCGGGACGGACGAACACCGCGGGGTGAGTGGCCGCGGTGGGGTGGGCCGGGGTCGAGGAACCGGGGTGGGAGGAGGGCGCGGCGCTGGGGGGCGGCGCGGGTGGCTGG
>CAZEHU010000012.1:0-16023 GCA_964511605.1 uncultured Myxococcales bacterium | reverse complement strand
CGGGCATCGCGGACGGCATCGGGGGCTGGACCGCGGAGGCCCAGTAGAGCGCTGGCTCCTCGAGGCGGCTCACCCTCACGGCGTTTGCGCGTCCGCGCCCCCTAGCCGCAGCTCGAGCTGGGCCTCGTAGAGGCTCGCGGGCACGAGCGTGGCCCCGAGACCCACGCCCTCATTCCAGTCCTCGGGCGCGGTGCCCTCCCCGCCCTGTCCCGCGGGGACCGTGATGACCTCCAGGTCCGCGCCGATGACGTAGCCCATCCCGAACTGCCGGGAGAAGACGCGTCCCTGTCCGTGGGGCCGCCAGAGGATCGTCTCGGTGGCGGTGTGGCCGGCGCCCGAGCTCCAGTCCTGGCGGTTCTCCGCCTTCCAGCCATCGTGCAGGGTGCAGTCGTCCACCAGGTTCGCCGTGGCCAGGGAGTGGTGGTACTCCGAGACCCCGACGGCCCCGAGGGGCAGGGCCTCGGAGAGGGCGACCACGCCCTCCTCGCTCAGGCAGCGCAGCCAGACGCAGCCGGTGGTGCCAAAGCCCCAGTTCTGGATGAAGTTGTGGCGCCCGGCGCGGCCGACGGAGTCGCGGGTGAGCACCTCGCTGGAGGCCATGATCTCGTAGAGGTAGCCGTTGCCGCCGCCCCCACGGTTCTGGGCTCGCTCCATCACGCAGTCCGCCACCGTCACCCGCTTCGAGTGCTTCACCATGATCCCCCCGGACTGGAGGTGATCATCCGCGCCGTAGCCCTCGGTCGGCGCAGCGGGCGAAGGGAAGGAGTGCACGTCCTGCACGAACGCGTCGGACACCGAGACGAGGCCCAGGACGTGGGCACGGTCGTAGGCCCAGGCCTCGCTCCAGCCGACCGCGTTGGCGAGGCCCAGCTCGCGCACGCCGACCCCCTGGAGGTAGCCGCTCACCTTGCGGATCGCTGCCTGATCCCGGAGCAGGGTCGGATAGCGGAGCGGCACGTCCAGGGTGACGACGTGGGGCTCGGATGTCAGGTCCACCGCAGCGACGTTCCGGCGGAAGAAGGTCTGCCACTTGCCGTTGAAGGCTTTCCAGGTGCCGGCCATGCCGTGCTCTTCGACGAAGGCCTCCGTGATGACCCACCCCACCTCGACGTCGTCCCCGGGGGCGAGCCCCGACGCGTCGGCGACCTGCACGATGAGGTCTCGACCAGCAGCATCGGCCACCAGGGGGAGCTCGGCCTCCACGCTCACCTCGCCGGACAGGCGCAGGCTGTAGACGCCCTGCATGTCGTGGTCTCGCGTGAAGTACAGGCGCGAGGCCTCCGGCCCCTCGCCGCGGATCACCACGTGGGAGGCGGTGACGCTCAGCAAGTCCTCCACCCGATAGAGGCCGGCCGGCACGTGCACCACGCCGCCGCCGGCCGCCTGGACCTGGTCGATGGCGGCTTGGATCGGTGCGGTGGCATCGAGGACGCCCGTCGGGTCGGCGCCGTGCTCGACGACCACGTCGACGACGGGACCCTCGATGGTCTCGGGGAGCGGGGCCTCGCCGTGCTGGTAGCCGGCCCAGCTCAGGTCGTGCAGGAAGAGCCCGGCCGGGGAGGTCCATTCGGGCGTCCAGTCCTCCGGGAAGAGGGCGCTCCGCCAGGGGGTGGGCTCCCCGATCTCCGAGGTCTCGCCTGGCAGCTCGGCAGCGTCGCTATCGATATCCCCGGATGTAGGCCCGGAGCCCTCCTCGATCGGGGCGGCGGCCTCGCCGTCCCCGACACCACCAGCGGGCTCAGCGACCTCCGGCTCTGCGGCGGGCCCAGCGACCTCCAGGGAGGACCGCGGCTCGGCGCTCTCCGGGGAGCCGGTAGGCTCGGGCTCGCCGAGGTCGCCCTGAGCCCGCGCCTCCACCTGCGCAGGGACGTCGTCGGAGGGCGAGACCGCCCCCGAGGCCGAACAAGCGAGCAGGCCGAGGGCGGCCCAGAGCGGCGCCAGGCGCAGCAGGGGCTCAGGCGCTCGTCTTGGCGACGATCTTCTTGGCTTGCCGCTCGAGCACGCCGAGCAGCACCCGGGGAAACCCCATCTTGGCCAGGTCCCCGAGGGAGGTGTCGTTGCGGAAGATGACGTTCTCCTGCACGGCGACCAGGATCGCCTGGAGGATCGGCGCCTTCTCTTCCGGGCTGAGCTCCTTGTGGGAGCGCTTGGCCCTGTCGGTCTGGCGGAGGTACTCGGCGAGGGCCATGCGCCACTCCCTCGTGGGCATCAGGGCCTTGACGATCTCCTTCACCGTCCGCTCGTTGACCGCGACGACGTTGTGCGGCTTCCTCTTGGGGGCGTCGGCGGGGGCAGCGCTCATAGCGGTTACACGGTGCGCCCCCCCCGCCGGGGGTGTCAACGCTGTGGCCTGTAACTCCGAGACCCCGGATTCGGGTACGCTCGCGGCGCCTATGGACGACGTGCTCATCCGGACCATGTCCGCCCAAGACGCCCGAGGCGTGGCCGCGCTGGCCGACCGCCTGGTGGGGGTGGACTACTACCCCCCTGCGCTGGTGCGGCAGCTCATCGACGACGCCACCACGGAGGCCGGGGTCTTCGCTTACGTGGCCGAGCTCGCGGAGGCCCCCGGACGGCCGATCGCGTTCCGCTTCGTGAAGCCGCCGGGGCGCTGGGCCGCGGGCCGGGGCAAGGGCCTGCACCCGGAGCGCTGGCCGGTGGGTCTGACGTCCGCCGCCTACTTCCAGAGCTGCTTCGTGGACGATGCATGTACGGGGCGGGGCATCGGTGGGAGGCTGGCGTCCCGTGCCCTCGACGAGCTCAAGGCCGCCGGCACCCGCTGCGTGGTGGCCCATAGCTGGAAGGAGTCGCCCCACAACAGCTCCTTCCGCTACCTGAGCCGGCTGGGCTTCGAGCCCATCGAGGAGATCCCGGAGTACTGGGTGGACATCGACTACATCTGCCGTCTCGACGGCACGCCCTGCCGCTGCACCGCCATCGAGATGGTGCTGGACCTCGAGCGCTGGCCGGCGGCGCCGGGCGGTCGCTCCTGATCACGCGCCGGCCTCCGTCCACGATCGCACGGGCGCGCAGGCCCTTCGTGCTCCTCGGTGCTGCGACCCTCGCCCTCGCGGGGGCGGGTTGGGCGGGCTGCACGCCTCTGCCGGTGATCCAGGACGCCCGCCTGGTGCGGGGACAGGACTCCGGCGTGGCGGCCTCCGTCCTGGTCCCGACCAGCGCGAGCGGGGACGCGGTTGGGCCGCTCGTCGGCGCCTCGGGCTGGACCCGGATCCGCTCCCTGGACCGCCTGGAGACCCAGCTCACCTTCCAGGTCCCGGCCTTCGCGCTCGGCGCCGCGGCGAAGCTGGGCATCGTGGGACCGGGGCGAGGCTCCCCCTTCGCCCTCGCGGTCTCCGCCGATGGCGCGTCCAGCCTCGCGGACGGCAGCGTGGGGTATGGGGTGAGTGGCGTCGCGACGGTGCGGGCTCGCCGGGAGACTGACATCACCCTCACGGCGCGCTGGGGGACCGCCCCTATGCTCTCCACCTCGCCGGTGCTGGCGACCCTGATGAGCGTGAGCTTCCCCTGGGATGGGGTGAGCGTGCACGTAGGTGCGGGATGGGTGCAGAACCTCGGCGGCGACGAGTCGAGCGGCCCCCTCGCGGTGATAGGCTACGAGGACTGACACCCGACACCACGAGCCTCGAGGAGGGAGCACGATGGCCAAGGTCACCGGCATCGGCGGGGTCTTCTTCCGCTGCAAGGATCCCCAGGCCACCGCGGCCTGGTATAGCGAGCACCTCGGCCTGCCGGCCGAAGCGTGGGGAGGCTCGGTCCTGCTCTGGCGAGAGCACGAGCAGCCAGACGAGCGTGGCTACACGGTCTGGTCCCCCTTCGACCTCGACTCCGAGAAGTTCGAGCCGTCCACCTCGGAGCTGATGCTCAACCTGCGGGTCGACGACATGGACGGGATCCTGGAGCAGCTCCGGGCCGCCGGGGCGCAGCAGGTCGGGGAGGTGGAGTCCCACCCCAACGGCCGCTTCGCGTGGGTGATGGACGTCGACGGGCGCAAGCTCGAGCTCTGGGAGCCGGTGCCCTCCGCCGAGGATCCCTACCTGCCCTGATGGGGCTGGTCCTCGGCGGGCGCTACCACGGAGCCGACAGCCAGCGCGGCGCCTGAGCGACGAGGTAGAGGGGTAGCGAGAGCAAGCGATACCTGGCACGGCCGGCAGCCGTGGTCGTGTCGACGTCGACGCTCGTCGGGGGTCCGGCATGGAAGCGGAGCGCCAGGGGCAACCCCCGAAGGGCCATGAAGAGGTGCAGGGACTTCAGGGAGCCGGTGGCCCCGGCCTTGACCTCCACGGGGACCACCGCTCCTTCGTGCTCGAAGAGGTAGTCCAGCTCGGCGCTGGCGCCCTTACGCTCGCGGGCCCAGTAGAAGAGCTCGGGGAGGCGGAAGCTCGGTGAGAGGGCTCGCAGGCCTTGACCCACGAGCTGCTCTGCGAGGCCGCCCTCGTTCACGAAGCGCGCCTCGACCGGCGCGGGCAGGGTGTGGGGACGCAGCCCGAGGACGGAGGAGGCGAGGCCCACGTCCGCGAGGATCTCCTTGAAGAACCTCGGCCGTACCTCGGCGCCCAGCGGTAGGCCGTTGGCGTGGGTCGCGGGCACGCGATGGCAGAGCCGCGCTCGCTCCAGGAGCTCCAGCCCGCGCCGGAGCGCGTCGGCGCGCTCGCTACGGTCGACCTGGCTGTAGGTGAACTTGCGACCGAGGAGCCGAGGCACCGCGAGCAGGAGCCGGTCGAGGCGGGCCCGCGGGATCGTCCCCGCGTACCGAGCGAAGTCGTCCCGGAAGGTGGCGAGGAGATCCTGGTGGATCCTCTCCACCTCGAGCCACGAGCCGGTCTCCGACCAGGTCGCCACAGCCCGGGGCATGCCGCCGACGAGTGAGTACTCCCTGAGGCGTTGGGCTGCGAGGGCGCTGAGGGGAGCAGACAGCGCCTCGAGGCTGAATGGCTCTACGGACCTCAGCAGGTCGAGCAACAGGCCCTCCCCGACGGCCTCGAGGAACTCCTCGAAGGTCATCGGCTCCAGGTGCTGGTACTCCACACGGCCCACCGGCATCGAGAAGCTCGGCTCCTGAAGCGCGAACTCCAGCAGCGATCCCGCGGCGACCACCGGGAGCTCGGGGAGCTCCTCGGCGAACCAACGGAGCCGGCCCAGGAGGTCGGGAGCCGCCTGGATCTCGTCCAGGAAGAGGAGGGCGCTGCCGGGTCGGATGGGAGCACGGCGCCAGGCCTCCAGACCTCGGAGGATCATGCTGGGCTCTGCCGGCCCGAAGAGGCCGGCCAGGGTCGGATCCCGCTCGAGGTTCAGCTCCACGAGATCCCGCCCGGCGAGCCGAGCGACCTCGCGCACCAGCCAGGTCTTGCCTACCTGCCGAGCCCCTCGGAGGATCAGGGGGCGCCGCGTGGGTCGATCGAGCCACGACACCAGGTCTTTTGTCGCCCTTCTTTTCACCCCCTGACCGTGTAAGGACCCCACTCTTTTGTCAATAGCGGGGCGGCGACGGGTAGGCTCAACCGGGCCGAAGGGATCAGGGGATCGGGCAGGTGCCCGCCATGTACTCCGCGCAGGTGCACAGGATGTCCTGCTTCGTCCAGGTCCCCTCTTCGGTGGGGCAGTCGCTCCCCGACCACTCGTTGCAGACGCAGAACAGGAGGTCGTCGCCGACGCAGGTCTGGTTCCAGTCGCTGGCGCCGGTGGTGTGGCAGGGCGTGCCCGCCACCGGGCCCTCGGGCTGCGCGGTATCGGGCTCCGGGCCGACGTCCGGCTCGGAGATGTCGGGCTCGGGGCCTGCATCGGGCTCGGTGACGTCCGGCTCCGGCTCCGGCTCCGGGTTCGGCTCCTGGCATGCGCCCAGCTCCCTCCAGGCGAGGAGTCGCCCGGCCCCCTCCGGGATGTAGCCGTAGTAGCGGGCCATCCAGTAGGGCTCGGCCAGGTCGCGGCCGTGGGACTGCTCGGTGCCCGGGTTCGGCACGGCGTCGCCCATGCGCAGGGGGTCGAGCTGCCAGAGGAAGCCGCCGTGCGGGCGCAGGGGGACCGGCAGGCCCTCGGAGGCGATGGCCTCGACGCAGAGGCCGTCGTCCATCACGCACTCCGCCGGGCGGCCATCGCAGGGATAGCTGATGGTCTTGCCGTCGAGGGGGATGCCGAGCACGTCGCCCGGCTCCTCGCACTGCTGGCGCTCCTCCGCGGTGGGGCAGACGGTGTCGATCGACTCGGGCAGGCTGTCGACGACGTGCTGCCGCGGCATCAGGTAGTCGCGGCGGGGGCTGTCGAGCACGCCGGTCTCGAGGTCGTTACCGCCGAAGCTGGCGAGGAGCTCGGCGGCCTCCTCGATGGCATGATTGCGATCCTCGCCGGCGACTTCCTCGGGCACGACGGAGGCGTAGAGCACGTCGAACTTGGCGTTGTTCAGCGGCTTCAGGCCCTTGAGCCAGTGCTCCTCGTGCATCACGCGGACCATCGCCTCCTTCAGCGGGCCCTCGGGCAGCATGGTGATGAACTGCCAGTGGGTGCCGTAGCTGATGTGATCGGCGTAGTACTTGTAGCACCAACGCGGGGCGCGAAAGGCCTGTGCGGTGAGGGCGACCTCGATGGCGCTCAAGTTCCCGACCAGCTCCTCGAAGAGGAAGCTGCGGTAGTGCTCCTCGCCGGTCAGCCAGTAGGCCAGGGCCACCATATGCATCAGGTGGCTGGCGTCCGCGCCACGCACATTCACCGCGTAGAAGTGGTCGATCTGGCCCTCGCGGAACTGCTTCTTGGAGTCGAGGTCGAGACCGAGCTCGAACATCTCGAAGAAGAACTCGTCGGAGGTGGCGTCGAGCACGCGGGTGGGCTCGAGGGCCATCTCGCCGGGGCAGGAGCGGTCGAAGCTCTCGATGTTCTTGCTGTTCAGGCCTTCGTGGTAGTAGCCGACGATCGTCTCCTGGGCCGTGAGATCGATGTCGTCCGGGTCCAGGTCCAGGGTGCCGTCGCCGAAGAGCTTGGACAGGCCCTCGAGGGCCTCGGGGTTCTGGTGCAGGTTCCGGATCTCGAGCCGGCGGAGGCGCTTGATGTAGCAGGTCATGTGGTGGGTGATGCGCTCGACGAGGGCCTCGTCCTCGAGGAAGGGCAGCACCATCGGCAGCGCCACGAAGGGGCCGGTGTACTGGTCGATGCTGACGACGCCCTTCCACATAGGGAGGCCGAGCACGGGGGCGCCGCCCTCCTCTGGCGAGAGGCCCTCGAGGTAGGCGCTCGGCAGGCCCTCGATGGTGGCGGGCTCCTCGATGGGCATCTGGCTATGGTCGAGATCCCCCGGCTCCCCATAGAGGGCAATGAAACCCTCAGTCTTCGGGGATCCCGAGGGCAGCACCAGGAAGTGATAGCGGGCCAGGTAGCCGGGCACGCCCGTGACGTCGAAGAGGCGCACCACCTGGCGCACCTTCTTCAGGACGCGCTCCCAGTCTGCGTCGCTGCCGGTGACCTGCCACCGGAAGATGTCGGCGTTCAGCGCCACGCCGGTCCAGATCGCCGCGTCTCCGGCTCCGCGGTAGTAGTCGAAGTGCTCGGTGGTGCCCCACTCCGCCTCGGGTGTATCCCCCGGGGTGAAGCTCTTCAGCACGCGCTTGACGGTCTGGCCGTCCGGGGAGGTGTAGAGGTCGTACCAGCGGTCGTAGAGGTAGGTGCGCCGGAGCAGCGGATCGGGATCCTCGTCGAAGGCTCCGGCCCCGCTGTCGAAGATGTCGCACTGGAAGCGAGCCCCGCTCGCTTCGTCGCAGCGCTCCTCGAGGTAGAGGCCGCAGCTCTCCACGCCCTCGGGCAGGGGCAGCTCGACCGGTGGGCCGAGGGTTGGGGTCAGGGTGAGCTCGGGCAGCGGCTCCTCGGCCGCATCGACCTCAGCATCGACGTCCGGCTCCGGCAGCTCCTCGATGTCTGGTTCCGGCTGCGCCCCAGGCCCGGGCTCGGGCCCCGTCTCCGTCCCGCTGCCATCGGGCAGGAGGGCATCCCCGGCGGCCGGCGCGGCCTCCGGCTCGCCGTCGCTGCCGGAGGAGCCGCACGCCCCGAGACTCAAGCCCAGCGTGAGGAGGAGGGAGGCCGCCGCGGCGGGACCGCGTCGACCGGGACAGTGCAGGGGGATCGGGAGCGTCATGGGACGATCGTATAGCGCAGTCGGAGCTCGATCCGATCCGCGATCACCTCCGGATACTGGACATGAGGCCCCATGGTGCCCGCGGGACGGCACTGGACGGAGAGGTGCGGTCAGGTCGAGTGGGGGTCATGGCGGCCCCGCGCTCTCCAGGCACATCGCCACGATCTCTTCGGGCTCCGGCCGGTCGGCCTTCCGCTCACCGATGTGCTGCCAGACGATCTCTCGGTCCTGGCGGATGATGAAGGTGGAGGGCACGGCGATGTCGCCCCCCTCCATAGCGACCTTGAATGCCGAGATGGCCTGGAGATCGGGATCGCTGAGCAGGGGGAAGCTCAGGCCGAGGCGGCGGCGCAGCTCCCACGAGACCCCTTGCGGATCAGCGCTGATGCCGACGAGGTGGATGCCCTCGTCCTCGAGGGTCGGGCGGATCTCTTCCAGCTCACCGAGCTGGTCACGGCAGTAGGGTCACCAGTGGCCGCGATAGAAGACCACCACCACCGGCCCCTCGGCGAGCTTCTCTGCGAGGGACCAGAGGGCGTTGTCTTGATCGCGGAGGACGATATCGGGGGAGGCCTCGCGGACGCCGACCGGCTCGGTGCGGGTGTCGACCGGCAGGGAGCAGCGGGCCCCCAGGGTCGGAAGGGCCACGACGAGGACGGCCAGGAGCTCTATGACCACCAGGGATCGCCTCATGCCTCGACCTCCGAGAGCTCGCCCAGCGGACCCTCCAAGGTCGACAGCCGGCCCTCGACGTCCTCCGCGTCGACGAGGGAGAGCTGGCCGGGTCCAGCGCTCGGGAGCGTCGCCATGATGGCGGGGATTCTAGCGCCACGGACCCGAGCCGTCTCCGCCCCACCGGGCCAGCGCGAGACCAGCTCCTCCCAGGCAGCGACGCGCACGCTGCCGAGGGGGTCGGTCAGGCAGAGGTCGGCGAGCCGGGCGGGCAGGGTGGCGGGGTCGGGGTGGGTGAGGAGGCGTGCCAGCTCCAGGGCGGCCTCGGCCCGCTGCACCACCACGACGGCGTCGGTCTTCTCCGGGAGCTCGAGGCGCACCTGCCCGGACCCGACGGAGAGGTCGAAGCCCTCGAGCAGCCTGGAGAGGTGGGCCCGCTGATCGGCGGGGAGGAGGCCGAGCAGGTGGGCCCGATCTCCTCGGAGGAGCGCGGCGCGGTCGAGCTCCGGGTCGCCGCACTGCACGTCCTCGCGGCCGATCAGGCTGCGGGCGAAGCGGCCGAGCATCCCCTCCCGCGCGACCTCGAGGCCGGCGTCGATCCTCCCGCCGCTGTCGACGACGAAGCGGGTGTAGGCCTGTCGCTGCTTGTCGGTGCCGCGGTGGACCGTGTCGATGGTGACGGCGTAGCCCTCGGGCGTGGTGCCCTCGAGGACGGCCGTCTTGAAGAGCCGTCCTCTCAGGACGTAGCGGAGCCCGAGCTGCTCGGCCGCCACCTGCCAGGCCCGCCGCCGCTGGTGCTGGACGAACCACGCGAGGCCCAGGGCCACCGCCGCGACCAGGGCGACGCCGAAGAGCTCGCTCACAGGCGGAAGACGAGCCCTGTGTTGATCATACGCTGATCGAGGGTGTAGACGAGGCGGCCGCTGCCGACGGCATCCTCCATGCGGTAGGCGTGGAAGAAGTTGTGCCAGAGGTAGCCGAGCTCGAGGGTGACGCCGAAGCCCTTGGTGAAGAACCAGGCCAGGCCCACGTCGGCGCCGACGTTCCAGCCCGGACCGATGTCGAAGTCGCGGGTCTCGTCGAAGTCGTCGCTCAGCACGTCGATCGTGATGCCGATGGGCACGGAGAGGTAGGCGTGGCCTCGCTCCTCGGCGAAGGACCAGCCCCACTTGAAGCTGAGCGCGAGGTCGAAGGCGAGGTTCCTGGGGGAGGGGTCATAGCTGAAGCGATCCTCGCTGAGGAGCTCCACGTCCCGGCGCCAGCTCATGGCGCGTAGGACCACGCCGGTGGTGAAGACGCTGCCATCGGCCGTCTCGAAGAGCATCGCGGCCCCGAAGGTGCGCGCCATGTCGACGGGGCCGGTCTTCGCCTGCTCCTCGAGGGGGCCGTCCGCCTTGTGGTTCGCCTCGCTCGACAGGCCGACGAGGCCCCGGAGGAAGATCCGGCTCGGCTTCTTCGCGCGGGGGCGCTGGCGGTAGCCGAAGCGGTGGGTGGTGCCCACGGCGGAGAAGCGTCCCTCCTCGTCCTCGGGGGGCGCCTTGTTGCCCTTGCTCTTCTTGGCGTCGGCTTTGGCTTGCTTGGCCTCGGCCTCCTCGAGCTTCTTCAGCTCGGCCTCGGCGCGCTTGTGGGCCTCGTCCGCCTCCTTCTCCTTCTGGGCGATGGTCTTGTCCTTGTCCTCGATGGCCTTGCGCTTCTTGTCGAGCTCGGCCTGGGAGGCGTCGAGCTCGGCCTGGAGCTCGGACTGCAGCTCCTTCTTGAGGTCCTCTCGGAGCTGGCGCTCGATCTCGGCCTTGCGGGCGGCCTCCTTCTCGAGGTCGCGCTTGAGCTCCTCGCGCAGGCGCTCCTCGATGGCCTTGGCCTGGCGGGCCTCCTGTTCCTCGCGGAGCTGCTTCTCGATGGCCAGCACCCGCTCGTGGGCCTTCTTCCGGAGCTTGCCGGGCACCTCCTCGTGGGCAAGGAAGTCGGTGTAGTGGGCCTTAGCGAGGCCCAGCTCGCCGTTCTTCTCGCGGGCGTAGCCGATGTTCCAGACGAGGACGGGATCGGGATCGTACTCGTAGGCCTTCTCGAAAGCGGCGGCGGCGGCGCCGTAGCGCTCCTCCGCCATGGCGGCCATCGCGGCATCGTAGAAGGTGACCGCCTTCTCCGGATCCGGGGTGGGCTCGGCCTCCTCGGCGGGGGCCGCGGACCCCTTTGGCTTCGGGGCCGGCGAGGGAGGCGCCTCGGGCTTCGCCTTGGGGGGCGGGGGCTCCTCGGCCGGGGTCGGGGAGGGCGCCGGAGGGGCCGGCTCGGGCGGGGGCGACTGGGCTCGGGCGTCCGCCCCGAGCAGCGCCACCACGAGGAGCGCCGAGGGGAGGCGGAGCGCCGCCTGGTGCCTGGGGGGGCGGACCATCGAGGCTCCCTTTGGACAGAGTGAGGGGCAGGCGAAATACTAGCACAGAGCGCGCCGTTGGCGAGGTTCGTACAACGTTCGGAGACGGCCGCCGGCCTTGCAGCGGAGGCCATCCCTGTTGTCCAATGGCCGCGCCCCGCGGTCCCAGAGGCGAGACACAGATGCGCATCTGTCCCCAGTGCCGGACGCAGACCGAGGAGTCGACGTGTCCGAACGACGGCTTCCAGACGGTGGATGCCTCCCGCTACGACCTGGAAGACGACGAGGATAAGTATATCGGGACGGTCTTCGAGGGCCGCTACAAGGTCATCGATCTGCTCGGCGAGGGAGGCATGGGGGCCGTCTACCTTGCCGACCAGCTCGCCGTGGGGCGCAAGGTCGCCCTGAAGATCATGAAGTCGGAGCTGGCGAACCGCTTGACGGAGGTCGCCCGCTTCCAGCAGGAGGCGCGGGCGATCGCGTCCCTGTCCCACGTCAACATCATCTCCCTCATCGACTTCGGGCAGGCGGAGGACGGCAGCCTCTTCCTGGTGATGGAGTTCCTGGAGGGGGAGCCGCTCGACGAGGTGATCGGCGAGCAAGCGCCGATCGAGCCCGCGCGGATCGTCCACATCGCCCAGCAGGTGCTCGACGCCCTCGGGCAGGCTCATGGCCAGGGCATCGTGCACCGGGATCTCAAGCCGGAGAACCTCTTCCTCACGAAGATGGGCCGCACCAGCGACTTCGTGAAGGTGCTGGACTTCGGCATCGCCAAGGTCACGGGCGACGCCTCGGCGGGTATGACCCTCACGGGCACCGGCATGGCGATCGGCTCGCCTCGCTACATGGCGCCCGAGCAGTGCATGGGCCAGTCGGTCACGCCCCAGGCGGACCTCTACGCCCTCGGCTGCATCATGTACGAGATGCTGACCGGCCGGCCGGTCTTCCTGAAGGAGTCGGCCACCGAGTACCTCTTCGCCCACGTGCGCGAGGAGCCGGACATCCCGGTCAAGGACGGCATGCAGCTCGGCGGGCCGCTGGTGAGCCTGATCCTCCACTGCTTGCAGAAGGCCCCAGCGTCCCGGCCGGCGGGCACCGTCCAGGCCCTCGAGATGCTCGAGGCCTGCGGCGATAGCCCTGTGACCACCTCGGAGACCGCGGCGGTCGCTCCCCTGCTCGGCTCCATGGCGACCATGGCGGCGCCGGGGATCACCACCGACGGCGGCACGCCGGCGGCCCAGGCGGTCTCCACCGGAATCGGCAGCGGGCTGCAGCAGGCCGGGACGGCACCGGGGACCGGCGTGCAGGCGAGCATGGCCGCCGGGACCGGGCTCCAGACCGCTGGCGCCGCGGCGGCACCCTCCACGGGGCTGGTCGCCCAGCCGGGTAGCGGGGCGGCGTCGCCCCCCTCGGCGATCTCCACAGCGCTCCGGCCGGCGGGGGAGGGCACCTCCCTGAGCGGGAGCGAGCTGGACCTCAGCGCGTACCAGCCCAAGCCCTTCCCGATGTGGGCGGCCCTCGCGGCGGTCCTCGTGCTCGGCGGCCTCGGCGCCGGCGCCTTCTTCGTGCTCGGCGGGAGCGGCGGCGGGGATGAGACCCCCGCCGAGGCCGGTCTCGTGAGCGCAGCCAAGGAGAGCGCGACGGCCGAGACGGAGGAGACGCCCAAGACGGAAGGAGGCCAGGCGGCCGACGCCCCCAAGGTGGGGGAGGGTCTCGAGGACGCGCCCAAGGCCGCTCTAGCGGCGGGCGAGGCCAAGGGGGAGGAGGCCGGCCACGAGCTCCACATGGTCGGCGTATGGGTCGCCACGGTGCCCTCGGGCGCGGAGCTCTGGATCGGCGAGCACAATCAGGGCACAACGCCCCTCGAGGTGAAGTGGCCCTTCGGCACCGACGCCCCGAAGGTGGTGCTCAAGAGGGCCGGCCACCTGGATCACGAGTTCACCCTGAAGCAGTCCAAGGACGGGGCGCCGATGACGGTGGAGCTGGAGGCGACCAAGAAGGTCAAGAAGCCCACCGCCACCGCCAAGAAAGCGAAGCCGACCAAGCCTCCGGCCACCAAGCCCGCCCCGGCGAAGCCGGCGGTGAAGCCCAAGACGGTGGCGGCGGAGAAGCCCAAGGCGGTGATCCCGAAGCCGCCTCCGCCGAAGCCCAAGAAGCCCAGCACCGACTCGGTCTTCGAGGAGTGGAACGACCCGGTCCCGGCGAAAAAAAAGGTCGACAAGAACAAGAAGCCGCCGAAGGCCAAGACGCCGGCCCCCAAGAAGAAGGGGCCGGCCAAGAAGAAGAAGTACAAGCTGCTGGGCGAGTAACCGCCGAGACAGCCCCTGGACTCGAACCTCCTGCTCGCGTGGCTCGTCGGAGCCTCGGCCTCCGTCGGACTGGCGATCACCTGGCGACGCTTCGGTGCACAGGCCCCGGGGTGGCTCGGGGCGCATGGGCTGAGCCTCGGGGCCCTCGGGGTGGGCTTCCTCTGGGACCCTCAGAGCGCCGGCTGGTGGGCCACGGCGGTGTGGGTACCGCTGGTGCTCTGGCCTACCCTGGCCCACCGCATCATGGCGCGCCACGCGCGCTCGGGCCGGCCCTCGCGGGCGGCGCAGTGGGCTCGTATCACCGCCGCCCTGCACCCAGCAGACGGCTGGGAGAGCCTGCCGCTGCACCTCGAGGCCACGAGCCGGCTCGCGGCGGGTGATCGAAAGGGGGCGGCCCGGGCGATGGAGGAGATCGCGCGGACCGGGCGGGGACCGGCCGCTCGGGAGGCCCAGCTCCAGCTCCTTCGCCTCGAAGATCGGTGGGCGGAGCTGGCGGAGACCGTCGCGGGGTGGGGATCGCGTGCCCTTCGGGATCCGAACGTCGCGGCGCTCTACGCACGTGCGCTCGGGGAGGGCGGCCGCGTCGAGGAGATGCTGCGCATCCACTCGGAGCACGTGGAGAAGCACGCCGCGGCGGCCTCCGGGCGTTGGGTCGGCCATGTGCGCATCGTCACCGCGGCCCTCGCCGGCCGGCCGGATCTCGTGCGCCGGCTGCTCGAGGCGACGCCCCAGGGCCTCGAGGGCACGACCAGCCTGTACTGGATAGCCACGGCGCTGCAGGCCGCGGGCGAGCACGCGCAAGCGGCTGACCTCCTCCAGACCCTCAGCGTCTCCCCCGATCCACGCTCACAGGCGCCGGCGGCGCGACGCCTCGCCGAGCCCCTGGCGCCGGTGATCCCAGGCGAGGTGCCGGAGGCGGTGGAGCGCCTGGTCCTGGGCTGGGCGGAGGCGAGCGAGGAGGTGGCGCAGCACGGCAGCCTGGCGCGACCGCCGAAGGGGCCTCCGCCCGTCGCGACCCGCGCGATCCTCGCCGCGCTGGTCGGGGTCTTCATCCTCGAGATCTGGTACGGGGCCGTGGAGAGCACCCAGGCCCTCTACCAGCTCGGCGCGCTGGTGGCCCCAGCCCCCTACCTGGAGGGGCAGTGGTGGCGCCTCGTCACCGGGGCCTTCCTGCACTTCAACCTGGCCCACATCCTGATGAACGGGCTGGCGCTCTGGTACTTCGGGCGCTACGTGGAGCGCATCCTCGGGGCGCGGCGGATGCTCGCGCTCTACGCGCTGATGGCTCCCGCCAGCATGGGGGCCATCGTGCTGGTAGCCACCCTGCGCGATGCCCAGCCGCACGTGATCGTCGGGGCCTCGGGGGCGGTGATGGCGCTGCTCGGCATCACGATGGCGCTGCTCTGGGTGCGCTGGAGGGCGGGAAAGGCCCCGGTGGCCCGGCGGGACCTCGGCCTGCTCTTGGTGATGCTCGGTTTCCAGACGGCCTTCGACGTGATGACGCCCGAGGTCTCCTTCATCGGCCATGCCTCGGGGGTGGCGATGGGCTTCCTGGCGGGGTGGGTGGCGGCGCGCGGGGTGAGCTGAGGGGCCCCCGCTGGCACCTCACTCGGTGGGCGCGCAGATCGAGACCCCGGCGCCGACGATGGTGACGCCCGCGGAGGGCATCGCGAGCGACGGCACGCCAGTATCCTTGTTCACCTCCCAGACCTTCGAGTTGTTCTCGAGGTCCCTGCGCAAGAAGACCCAGAAGCTGCCCCCCCAGTGGGCGAAGGCCCAGTAGAGCTCGGTGCCGGAGAAGTCGGTCGGGGAGAGCGGGTAGGTGACGTCGATGCCGCCGCTGAGCTTGTCGATCTTGCGGACCGCGGGGGGGCTCGAGAGGGGGAAGAAGCCCCAGAGCTCTCCGTCCCGGGTACCCGTCAGCTCCGGGATACCAGGGCCGGCACCGAGCTGGCCGATGTTGGTGGTGGCGAGGCCGGGGAGAGCAACGGAGCCGAGCCACTGCGTGGTGGTCGCGATACCGAAGATGGGCCCACCGGCGATGTAGAGGGTCTCGGTGGGGGCGTCGGCGCCGTCGGCGGTGAAGCCCATGCCGAAGTAGTCGAAGCCCTGCTGGCCGGGCACGTAGCCGGTGGCCGCGCAGCTCGCGTCCGCCGTATCGACTTGGAAGATCGAGCCCTTATTGGTGGACGGGTTCTGGAAGAGGACCCAGGCCTGGCCGGTGATGTCGACGGCCATCGAGAAGGGGGAGGTGTTGCCGGCGGCGGGGCAGCCCATCAGGCCGACGGTCTCGAAGGTGAGGGTGTCGGGGAAGAAGCGCATCAGCACCTTGGCGGTGGTGATGACGTAGACGACGTCGGGGACGCCGTAGCAGGGATCGTCGGGGTCGAGAGCGCCGTCACCGCCCTCCGGAACTCCGTCACCGCCCTCCGAATCACCGTCACCGCCCTCCGGGCCGCCTGCGGCGGCGTCGGGCTCAGAGTATCCGTCACCGCCCTCCGGGCCGCCTGCGGCGGCGTCGGGCTCAGAGTATCCGTCAC
>CAZEHU010000011.1:0-16056 GCA_964511605.1 uncultured Myxococcales bacterium | reverse complement strand
CCTGCCAGCTCGCCAGGGGCAGGGCCTGCTCGACACGCTCGCTGAAGCTACCGGTCACCTCCTTGCCCTCCACCGTGAACTCGAAGCGCGTGACCTTGCGGGCGCTGCCTTCGACCCAGGGCTGCGACTCCCAGATCCCCGCGAAGCTGTCCGGCATCAGCTCGACCGAGCTGCCCTTGCCTGCCGCGCTCGCGACGCGGGGATCGGCGGCCTCGTGGGTGAACACGATCTCGTCGTTGCGGAGGACGAAGCCGTCCCGGCTCAGGACGAGCGCGTAGCCCCGGCTCTTGGAGTCGACGGTACATCGGGCGCCGCAGGTACAGGTCAGCACCCTCTGCTTCCGGCGCTTCAGGCTGAGGTGGCGAGACTTCAGGGTCCCGCTCACGTCGGCGGAGGTGACCATCCGGAAGATGCGGTTGCCCTCGCAGGAGGTCTCCACCCACTCGTCCGGGGCCTTGAACCATGTCTCCTCGAACATCGTGCCCTTCGCCTTCCGCCCCTCCTGCGTGAGCTCGAGGCGCCGCTTCACGAAGCGATCCATCGTAGCCTCGGGTTCCTGATGCCAGGTGCCGACGAGGGGGGCGTCCTCAGTGGGTTTCTTGGCCTTACGGCCCTTGCCCTTCGCGGCTGCGCCGTCCTTACGCCCCGCCTTCCTCGGCGGCTCGAGCACGCCCTTGAGGGTCTCGATCTCGTCGATCAGGGTCTCGGTCCGGCTCGTGGGCTTCCAGCGGCTCTTCTTCGAGGCCCTGAGCTCGTCGGCGCACTGGCTGTCGAGCGCCCTCATCACCATTCCGAAAGCATCGTCGCGCGCGCCCTGGGCCTCGATGGCCTCGTCGAGCCAGTGGCATCCCACCTTCAGCTCTCGCTTGACCGCGCGGCTGGTCGCCTCCGCCCGTGGAGCGACGATCGTGATCAGCGCGAGCACCACGCCCAGGCGTGCGATCATGGAGGGCTCCTCGGTCCAGGGGGCGCGCAGTATAGTGGCGCGGGCCGAGGGCTCAAGGGCCGAGTCCGCGGTTCTATTCGGAGGCGTCGTCGCTCCCGCCGCAGGCCTCGGTCAGCGGCGCGACCAGCCCAGGGGAGGGCCAGACGTCCGGTGCGCAGTCCCCATCGAGGTCCACGGCCGCCTCCCTGGTATCCCCCGCGCAGTCTGGATCCTTGTCCGCCTCCCACGCGACGGCCCCACAGCCCCCGAAGACGGGCTTGAGCGCATTCGCCTTGTCCTTGTTGGAGGCCTCGTCGCCGAAGACGTCCTCCCGTACGACGATGTGGTCGCCGTTGAGATCCTCGAGCTCGAGGAGGCGCTGGTTGCCCGGCCACTCTTCGGTGGAGGTCCACCCATCCCCAGCGTGTCCGAGGGTGTACTTGTAGCCGACCCGCACGCCCGCGCCGTCCTCAGACGCGGCGGTCGCGATGTAGGGCAGGTCGAAGGTGGCGGTCCAGATCCCATCGTCCGCGGCGACGTCGCCGTGCGTGCCGTCGTCGTACATGGACACCTCATTGGGCACCCAGCCGCCGAGGAGATCGTGGGCATCGTCGATCTCGGCCTCGCTCAGACAATGATCGACGCGCTCCTCGGTACAGCGGGGCACGTCCTCGTGGATGCCCCCCGTGAAGAAGACCCCCTTGCCGGCCGAGGGCACGGCCCACTTGTAGGGATTCACCACGGAGCAATTGCCGTCCACGGCGCCCTTGCCCAGCGTCAGGTGGAAGACGACCCGGATGCGATCTTCAGGGAAGCAGACCCCCACGTCGATGCCCGCGGCCGCAGCGGAGAGCTGAGCGTCGAAGACCGCGGAGGAGGTGTCGAGGATCTCGTCACCGTCGTAGTCCACGTCGGTCCCCGTGAGCCAGGCTGGCGCGAGGGCGCTGCCCCCGCCCACGTAGCCCGTGACGTCGAGCCAGCTCCCTACGCCGGGCGGCGGCAGGGCAGCATCCAGGGTCGCGATCATCCTCCCGAGCACGTGCACGTCGCTGTCCTCGTCCAAGAGCGCGGCCCAGGCCTGATCGAGGGCCTCCGAGATCGCCTCGGGCGGCAGCGCGGCCGCCTGGAGGCCCACGAGCCGGGCCGCCGCGATGACGGTCAGGGCCACGGTGGTCGAGTCGACACCGAGATCCGCCAGGGAGGGGTGCTGCTCCCACAAGGTGATCAGCCGCTCCTCGTGGAAGACGGTCGGCTGCCGGGGCAGGAGCGGCAGGAGGCCGGCGGCGGACCGCTGCCCCTCGGAGGCGACGAGCACGAGGCCCGCGTGCTCCGTGGTCCCCGCGAAGTGCTGCTCGAACAGGCCCTCGGAGTCGAGGGCCGAGACCTGCCCGGGCAAGGCATTGGCGCCGGGCCCGAGGTAGCGCACCTCGCCCCCCGCGAGGCCGGTGGCCTGGCCCACCAGCACCGTATCCTTCGGCTCGGGCAGCACTACGTGCCCCTCGTCGAGGGCGGGGGCGAGCACCTCGTGCTCGAGCGCGCAGGCACCCAAGAGGAGCGTGGCCAGCACAAGGAGGAGGATCCGGCTCACCACAGCACCTCCAGCGTGGCCTTCGATCGCACCACGTTCCAGAGCTGATCGTCTTTGCGCTCGCGCGCCTGATCCTTGCGCAGGTACTCGAGGTAGTAGGCGAACGCGAAGCCCGACCAGTCGTAGGCCACGCGCGTGAACACCTTCACCTTGTCGGTGGTGTCGTCGCCGTAGCCGGTCTGCAGCGTGCCGCTGCGGGCCTCCTCGTCCCAATGCTCGATCTGCGCCCCGAGCCCCAGGCGGAGCGCGTCGCCGAGGCGGGCATCTCCCTCGAGCCGGCCGCTGAGCTGCAGGCCGAAGTAGTCGTCCTCGGCCGTGGTGTCGCTGCGTTCGTCGCGATCGGCGATCGCCTTGAGCTTGAAGCCGAGCCCGAGCGGGGTGTCCGTGTCGGGCTCCCAGCGCCCGCGGAGCACGCCGATGAGGGTCTGGCGCTGCTGATCGGGGTGGAAGACCGCGCGGGGATCCCGGCCGCGATCGGTGGAGTTGGCGTAGTCGTACAGATCCGTATCGGTGAAGCCGTCGTGGTGCAGGAAGGTCGGGTAGATCTCGTCGACGTCCCGCGCCTGGCGATCGCTATCGTAGCCGAGCGCCGTGACCTCCAGCCCGAGGGTGGCGGTGTCCAGCTCCAGCTCCGGCACGAGGGTCACGCCTTGCCAGCCGATGGCGCTCTCGTACCAGGCCTCGTCGAAGTCGATGAACTCGTTGGCCAGGTTCATCGTGGGGAGCTGGCCGCCCTCGAGGAAGCCATCGGTCAGGAGCACGTCCGCCTCCCGGCGGGCCCCGAAGATCGTATTGAAGTGCTCCCCGATGCGGAACGCCTGCACATGCACGCTCAGGCCCGAGTCGGCGATCTCCACGAGATCGAGCTGCAGGGTGCCAGCCCAGTCCACCACGTCCGCGTAGACGATGGGGAAGACCCCTTGATCACCGGCCACGCCGTTGAACGTGACGTCCTCGTTCACGTCCGAGGAGCTCGCCGCCACCAGCGCCGTGATCCCGAGGAACTCCGCGGGCCAGCCTTTGTACTCGAGGGTGCCGACGGCGTTGGAGTAGCGGGTGACGGTCTCGACGGCGTGATCCTTCTCGCAGCCCTCGATCCCATTGCCTAGCGCGTCGGCGCAATCCGGGTAGAGGCTGCCGAGGGCGTCGGGATCCGCCACGTCGATCTCCGCATCACGCGTCACCGAGCCCACCACGGTGAGCCGCCCCAGATCGCCCGGCGACCAGCGGAGCTTGGCGGCATAGGCCCAGTCCCGGCTCCAGAAGGGGCTGTCCACCTTGCCGTCGCCGATACCTGTCGACCATCGCGGCCCCGCGAAGAGCTTGGGCAGCGCGATGGCGGCGAGGGTGTACGTGAGGGCGCTGTCCTCGGTGCCGCCAAAGAGGAAGGTGCCCTTGGCGTTGTCCCGATCGATGTAGCGGACCTTGCCGATGGTCCAGGGATCGAACATGCCCAGATCGCTCGATCCCACCAGGACGCTCCTCACCGTCGGCAGCGGCAGGTTCGCGTCGATCAGGAAGCCTCGCAGCTTGATGTTCTGGGCGTGGTTCTGGCCCAGGCTCTCCCCGGAGGTGTTGGGCTCCGGGTAGTTGACGTCGCCGTTCTCCCACCAGTCCTGCCAGAGGGCCCCAAAGCGGCTCTTCAGGCGCACCTCCGCGCGCACCGCCTTGGAGACGGCGCCCATGACCTTCAGCTCGAACTCGCTGCCGACGCCGTTATGTCCGCTCACGTTATCCGGCCAGAAGGGGTTGCCCAGGCTGAGGACCCCCTGGGAGTCGTCGTTCTGGTACAGCCACTTCGTATAGATCTTGCCGGCGAGGTCGAAGTTCGCGACGTCCGCTCGCGCCGCGGAGGAGGCGAAGAGAGCGACGAGAGCAGCCTGGAGGAGGATGCGGACGCGGTGTCGGGGCGTCACGTCGGAGGGCCTGCTCGTGGGGACGTGGGGAACGCGGGCGCCGTGGCGTGCATTGGTCACAGGCCCGTCGCGTGCGGTAGATAGGGGACTGCGCCTCGGACTGTCAATCGCTCGATGGCGCCCAAGGCGGGCCACCACGGCGCGCGGCGTCGCGCCGACCGCCGGGCCCGCCACCACGTCGCGCGGCGTTGCGCCGACCGCCGGGCCCGCAGGAAGGACCGTCATGGACCCGAAGACCCCGACCCCGCGAACCCCTCGATCGCTTCGGAGCCTAACGCTCGCGGCGCTCTCGCTCAGTCTGGTGGCCGTGGTGGCGACGCCGGTCAGGGCCGAGGCCTCCCGCGCCTGCACCCGCGCCGCGAAGTACTTCGACAAAGCGAAGCGCGTGAAGTCCGTGAACGCGGCCCGCAAGCTCCGCACCCTCCACGCCGTCGATCCGGCCTGCGTACAGGCGCCGGAGGCCGCCTACCGGCTGCTGGACAAGATCTTCGAGCAGCTCAAGCCCCCACCGGTGGTGCGGGGCTCGGACCGGACCGCCGTCGAGAAGGAGTGGCTGCGCTTCAGGAACAACGCGGCCTTCGTGCAGGCCGCGGTGGACTTCCGCCGGGCCCGGACCCGCCCCCAGGCCATGCTCCGCCTCGGTCAGCTCTACGAAGCGATGAGCCGCTACCTCGACGAGGTGGGCACCTCGAGCGGGCAGACCGTGGTCTTCCGGGAGGTGCCGGAGTCGCTGTATCACACGCGCGCCGTCGATCTCGGCGAGTACATGAAGATCCGTGCAGAGCGGAGCTTCGAGAACGTCGTGAACATGCTGACGGACGCCAGCCGCGAGAACGAGACCCTCGTCGCCGCCCGGGGCCACCTGGCGTCCCTTCGCGAGCGCCACGATGCCCGCGCCCGCGAGCGCGCCGCGCTCGAGGAGCGTCGTCTCGAGCGGGACAAGGAGAGGGCGGACCGCGAGACCGGCGGTCTCCCGCTGCCCTGAGCCGCCGCGCAGCGTCTGGCCCGCTGGCCGATCGAACCTGGATCGATCGGAGCTGGTCCACGTTGACCTCGCCGGGGCCCGGTGCTAGGTCCCAGACCATGAAAGCTCCAGAGATCCTCCAGGCGAAGGACGGCAAGCTCGTCCTCTCCCTCCACAAGAGCCTCTACCCTCTCGACGTCGTCTACGGCGCGGCCTACATCTTCATCGACCGGGCCTATGTCCTCCTCGATCGCCAGGGTGATCGGGTGATCGTCGAGATCGCCCACAAGGACGACGACGCCGGCGCCGAGGCCCTGCGCTCCCTGGCCGGCGAGTTCTCCAACGAGCTGCTCAGCCAGGCACTGCGCCGGCGCATCACCAAGGAGAACCAGAACGTCCTCGAGACCATCGTCAGCCAGGCCCTCGCGGGGGCTACGGGCGCGATGGTGCCGAGCGCCTTCGACGATGACGAGGAGGAGGACGACGACCTCGACTTCCTCGACGACCCCCTCGGCATCGCCGTGCCCTGGGAGGAGCGCTTCAAGAAGCGCGGCTCGGCGCCGACCCCTGCCGGCCCCGACACCGAGCGCATGGAGGCCAGCGCCGCGGACTCCGGGGGCTTCAACCCCTCCGGCGACCGCTAGGCCAAGGAGGCTCCCATGGCGGAGATCGCCACACGTCGCTTCCATAAGAAGCTCTACCGCTTCGCTGCGATCCAGGACGCCCTCGAGGCCTATGGGCCCTTCTGCACGCTGGCGGTCGATCGCGGCGGCGAGGCCTGGACCGTCACCATCTCCGAGCCCGGAGACGAGCTGAGCGCCGACCTCCTGGCCAACGAGCTGGGCAACTTCGTGCTCGCCGGCACCATCCAAGCCCGGCGCTGAGGAGGACCCCATGGCAGCGTCCGCGCCCTCCCGCGTAGCGCCCAGGCTCTCCCTGACCGATATCGACGCCGATGTGGTGGGCGACGTACGCTGGCGCGCCGTCTCCGATGATCGCTTCGTGGTGGTCAGCGAGCTGGGGGACTGGACCTTCTTGAGCGCTGCCGAGCTCGAGGCCTTCCTCGGCGGCACCGTCGCGCGGGACTCCGAGCTCTGGGGCACCTTGAGCCGCCACCACCTCCTGAAGGGGGAGCTGGATCCCGGGGAGGCCGCGCGCCGATACCACACCCGCCTCTCCTTCCTCGATCACGGCCCGCAGCGTCACGTGCTGGTGGTCACCGAGCGGGATCGTGGCGAGGGACCGGACGATGGCGAGGACATGGCCGCCGAGACCGCGGAGCGCGCGCTCGACTGCGCCTTCATGTCCACCGCGCCCAGCCTCGACATCCACTTCGTCGGCGGCGAGCCCCTCGAGGCCTCGGGACGGCTGCGCCACGCCGTAGAGTACGCCAACGACAAGAACCGCCTCGCCCGAAAGGACGTGACCTTCTGGCTCGAGACGGATCTCGTGGGGCTCGACGACGAGACCCGTGCCTGGATCGCCTCGCGAGGCATCCGGATCGTCGTGCTCGCCTCGGACGCCCTCCTCGCCGGGGAGGACGAGGAGGTCGCGCGCTCGATTCTCGCGCTCCACGGCTCCTGGCGCGACGCCGGGCACGAGGGACGCATCCACCTGCGTGTCCAGGTGCAGCCTCACCACCTCGCGTCGATGGAGGCGATCGCCGATCGGGCCGTGGAGCTCGGGGCCGAGGTGCTCGATCTCGAGCTCGGTCGCTCCTATCCGGGCCTCGAGCTCGGCTGTGGCTACGACGTGGCGGCCTACATCGACGGCTACAGTCGTGCCCTGGACCGCCTGCTGGAGCGCGCGGCCGCTGGCGCCACCACGCGTGAGCGCACCGCCGCCACCCTCCTGGCCCGCATCCTCGGCGGCAGCCCGGGCCGCGACGTGCACTGGCGGAGCCCCTCGGTCGACGGGCTCGGCGAGCTGGCCTACCACGTGGACGGCCGGGTCTTCACCAGCGAGGAGGGACGCCGCATCGGCGACGAGGGCGACGACCTCTTCGAGCTCGGGGAGCTCCGCTTCCTGGGCTACCACGACATGATCACCAGCGAGACCCTCCGGGCCATCGTGCTCGCCAGCGTGCTCGACGGGCTGCCGGGCTGGACCAGCTCGGCCTACAAGCCCTTCGCTGGCCACGACGCGGCTCGGGCCTATGGCGAGACCGGCTCGCTCCAGGGGCGCGCGGGCGAGAGCCCGTCGTCCCGAGCCCTGGTCGGCATCCTCGATCACCTCTTCGTGCGGCTCGCCACCGGGCCGCCGGCGTGCCGGGAGAGCTTCGAGGCCTGGGCCGCGGCCGCCGCTTGAGGTCCGAGCCATGAGGCTGAGCCGGGATCAGATGGATCGCGACGCGGTCGCGATCATCGCCAGGCTCCAGCGCGAGGGATACCTGGGCTACCTGGTCGGCGGCTGCGTGCGAGACGCCCTCCTCGGCATCGCCCCCAAGGACTTCGACATCGCGACGACGGCAACGCCCGAGGAGCTGCGGGACGTCTTCGGCCGCCGCTGCCGCCTCATCGGGCGGCGCTTCAAGCTGGCCCATGTGCGGAGCGGCCCCAAGATCTTCGAGGTGGCCACCTTCCGGGGCCGGCCCGAGAGCCAGGTGGCCGACGAGGAGGGCTTCGTGGTTCGCGCCAATACCTGGGGCTCCCCGGTGGAGGACGCGCTGAGCCGCGACTTCACGATGAACGGCCTCTTCTTCGATCCGGTCTCCGAGGAGCTCCACGATCACGTCGGTGGCCTCGAGGACATCGCGGTCCGCAGGGTGCGCACCATTGGCGACGCCGAGCAGCGCTTCCGCGAGGATCCGGTACGCATCCTGCGCGCCGTGAAGTTCTCCGGCCGCCTCGGGCTCGAGCTCGATCCGGCCATCGCCTCCGTGGCTGGCGAGCTCTCCCCGCTCATCCACGACTGTCCGATCGCTCGGGTCACCGAGGAGATCTTCCGGCTGCTCGAGTCCGGGCACGCACGAGCCACGATGGAGGTCGCCCGCGAGGTCGGTGTGCTCGAGCCCGTCCTGCCCGAGCTGGCAGCGGCGGTCACCGCCGACGAGGAGCGCTGGGCCGAGTGGCTCACGTGGCTCGGCGCCCTCGATCGCCAAGTCCGCGCCCATGGCCTGTTGCCGCGAGAGTCCACCTTTGTGCTCACGGTCTGGCCCGTGATCGAGGCGGCGATCCTCGAAGCCGAGGCGGAGGCGGACGAGGGCCGCGGCATCGACTGGGGAGGGCTGAGCGCGGAGCTGATCGAAGAGGCCTCGCTGCGCATGACCGTGCCGATCCGCCACCGGCAGCACCTCCGCGGCACCGCCAACGTGCTCCGGCGCCTGACCGGGACGGCACGCCACCGCCGCCGCGCTACCCTCGTCCGCTCCCCTACCCTACCGACGGCGCTGACGATCCTACGCATCTCCTTCACCCTGGGACGAGGCGGCCTCGAGGCGCGCGCCCGCGGCTCCAGCGAGGCGCTCGATCTCGCGACCATCTACGAGCATTGGGCGAGCACCTGCCACCGCCACGGCATCACCACGGCCCCCTTCGAGGCCCGCTTCGAGGACGCCGCCGGCGCGCGTGGCGGTGGCCGGAGCCGCCGGAGCCGTGGAGGCAATGGTCGCGCCGAGGCCTCTCCGCCATCGACGCCGGCCGCCGACGGTGAGGAGGCGCCGCGGAAGAAGCGCAGGCGCCGCAGGCGACGTCGCGGGGGGCCGCGACCCGAGTCGGCCCAGGGAGAGTCCTCCTCCTGATCCCTCGGCTGTGGGCGCTACGCGCTGCAGTCCGGCTCAGGGTGCCGGCGCTGGTGCGCTCGCCTGGGACAGGCGCGTGATCTCCTCGCGGGCCGTGCCCACGTACTGCTGCTCGGTCGGCAGGGCCTCGGCCACCTCGACGTAGCGCTTCCAGGTGCTGACGGCCATGTCGCGATCGCCCTTCTCCTCCCAGGCGTAGGCCAGGTTGTACAGGGCTGCGGGATAGCGCTCGCGAGCGGCCAGGGCCTTGTCGTAGGCCTCGATCTCCCTGTCGATGTCGCCGGTCTTGTGGAATGCGATCCCCAGATTGTACCAGGCCTTGTGGTACCCCTCGTCGCGGTCCACGACCTCCCGATAGGCCTCCTGCTCGGAGCGATGGAGCTCCTTGCGCCTCCGAGCGTCGGCTGTCTTGTCGGCGAGGCGGGCGTAGGCGATGCCCAGGTTGAACCAAGCGTCGATCTGATCGCCGTCCTCCTCGATGGCCGCCTGGTAGCTGGTGATCGCTCCCTCGAGATCTCCGAGGCGCGCCTCGAGGATACCGAGGTTGATCCGTGCATCGACCGCGTCGGGGCTGACCTCGACCACGCGCCCGTAGGCGTCCACCGCGTTGTCCAGCTCGCCGGCGTCCTCGTAGGCCAGCGCCAGGTTGTACAGGGCCTTGCCGTAGCGGGGATCGGCCTCGACCGCCTTTCGATAGGCGTCGATCTCCCCCCGATAGAGCTTCTTCTTGCCGAGGGCGATGCCGAGGTTGTACCAGGCCTCCTTGTAGCGCGCGTCCAGGTCGACGGCGCGGCGGTACGACTCTATCGCCTTGTCCACGTCCCGAGCGTTGAAGTACTCGTTACCGAGCTTGAAGAACTCCTTCGCCGAGCCCTCCCCCTCTCCCTCCGCGCCGTGGGCCGCCGGCGCGGTGAGCGCGAGCGAGAGCCCGAGGGCGACGATCAGGGGAGACGAAGGCAAAGGGAAGCAGCTCCTCGCGAGCGCAGGGGTCGGGGTCGCGCTTGGGCTACAACTAGTGAAGCCGCGCAGCCCATGTCAACGCCGCGAACGGTCGAGACCGGCCGTCTCGTCCCGCCTTCCGCCGCGACCGAGGCCCCTCCCGCGCCCGGTGGCCCTCGCTATGCTCATCCTGAGCCTCACGCCGGGCTGCCGGCCGACGGATGCCCCGGCACCGGAGCCCGCCGCGGGTTCCCAGGGGTCGCGCGCCGATCCGGCCCGGCCCGAGGCCTCGCCGGCCGACCCCGGGAGCGAGGAGGCTCGCGGCCGCGAGGAGGCCGCCCTCGGGACGCTCCGGCTCGAGGCTATGCCTCCGAGCCCGGCCCTCGAGCCGCCCCCCGACGCGGATGCAGCCGTGGGAGGATCGCCATCGGCCGAGCCCGACGCGCCGAAGCGGTCTGCCGACGCGTGGCCGCCGCCCGTCGAGCTGCCCGAGGAGCTCGCCCGGGCCCTGGCGATCGCTCCCTCGCCCGAGGCGGAGCGGGAGGCCAAGCGCTTGAACCAGCGGGCGCTCCGCCGCCACCGCAAGCTCGAGCTCGAGGCCGCGGTAGGCCTCTACCGCGAGGCCCTGGAGGCCTGGCCCGGACATCCATTCTCCCGCTACAACCTCGGCTGCGCGCTCGCCCTTCTCGGCCGTAAGGAGGCCGCGCTGCGCGAGCTCGAGGTGCTCGCGGCCCTCGGCGACGACGCCTCCCTCTGGCGGCTGCGCCGGGCGCGCGTGGACGAGGACTTCGTCGATGTCCGGGACGATCCCTCCTTCCGGCGGCTCACGAGCTACGTGCCCGTGGAGGTCTCCTGGTCCCCCACCCTCGAGGGAGACTCCGCGGGCGAGGAGCTGGTGCGCAGCCTGCGCAAGGGGCAGATCCCGGCGCGGCTGGGGGCCGCCGCCGCCGACGCGGCGGAGGGCACCACGATCCGCCACCGCCCGGGAGAGGCGGCGATCACGCGCATCGTCGAGGAGCTGAGCATCGCCCTCCCGGTCGAGGCGAAGATCGTCGAGGATCCCGGGCTGACCGTCGATCGCCCCGTGGTGGTGGTGCTGGGCTCCGGGGCCGCGGATCGGGCCACGCCGGCCCCGAGCGACTTCGTCGGCCGCCCCCTCGAGGCGCGGCCGGAGGGCGCCCTCGAGCGACTGCACCTGAAGACGACGGGCTTCGTTCGCTGGGAGCGGATCGAAGAGAGCGGAGCTCGCGTGACCCGCACGGGCCGTTACCACTTGGAGGGAAAGGACCTCAGCCTGGACGTCCGCGAGGTCAGCGAGCAGCCCGGACCCGATGGCGCGCCGGACGATCTCACGGTGCTCCAGGGCAAGCGCAGCCACCACCTGGTGGAGACCCGCGAGGGCGCGCTCGTGGTCGATGGCCTGGAGTTCCGCCCCCGGCGCTGAAGGTCACGGGTGCCGGTAGGCAGACCCGAGGGCGATCCGCTATGATCCCCCCATGGTATCGGACCCCGATCCCGGCGGACCCCAGCCGGGACCAGACGAGGCCCCGGCGGTGGCGCTCGAGGACGCCGAGGCGATCGACCTCGGCGCCGTCCCCGAGCTATCCCTCGGATCGCCCTTCGAGCCACCGGAGCCCACACCGCACGGCATCGATCCCTTCGCTGCGAGCCCGCGCACGTCGGTCTCGGGCATGGAGATCACCGATCCTAGCGTGCCGGCGGTCACCCTCGACGCGGCGGAGCCCATCGATCTCGACAGCTCCGAGGCGGTGCGCGTCTCCCTCGGCGACGAGCCTGCAGGCGCCGACGATACCCAGCCGAGCATGCCGATCGCCGATCTCGGGGGGGCCAAGACGGTGGCGACGCCTCGCACAGGCCACCGCACGATGGATACGGATCCGGCGCTCCAGGCCCAGAGCCCGGAGCTGGTCCGGCGTCAGCTCGAGGCGGCCCGCGCGGAGAACGCGGCCCTGCTCCGGCAGCTCGCCCACCTCGAGAGCTCGCGCACCGACGCGATGTCGTCGCACCAGGACGTGATGATGCTGCGCGCGCAGCTCGTCAACGCGCTCTCGGAGCGGGACATGCTCCTCGAGCTCTACGAGGACAGCCAGTCCCGTGCGGCCGTCCTGCAGCAGCGCGTGCACCAGAGCGAGGGCTCGGACGGCGAGGACGTGGAGACGCTCATCCTCCAGCAGGAGCTCGAGGGGGTGCTGGCGGAGACCGAGGCCCTCCGGGCCGAGGTGGAGCGTCTGCGGGTCCAGGCGGCCGGCCACGTCGGGGGCGGCGCGAGCGTCGACGAGACCGCGGCCCTCGAGGGCAGGATCGAGAACCTCGAGGCGAGCCTGCGCGCGGCCGAGAAGATGGGCACCACGGCGGACGAGGAGGTCCGCACGATGGTGGAGCGCCATACGGAGATCGCCCGCGAGCTGAGTCGCGCCGAGGGCGAGCGTGACGAGGCCCGCGAGCGCGCGGATCGCCTCAAGGTGGCCCTCGAGCGCATGCGTGCCGCCTTCATGCGTGCCTCCGAGGAGGGCAAGAGCGAGGACGCCCTCGAGGAGCGCGCCAAGCAGGCCGAGGAGGAGACCGTCCGCGAGCGCGATCGGGCCGAGGAGCTCGACCGGGCCCTGGCCGCGGCCCGCGAGCGGAGCCTCCGCCTCGAGGGGAAGCTCGAGAGAGCACGGGAGGCGGCCGAGAAGGCCTCGCTCGCCGGGGCCTCCAGCGAGGAGACCGAGGCCCTCGCGCGCGACAATGATCGCCTCGCCAGCGACCTGACCGAAGCGCGGGGACGCATCGAGGAGTTCGAGCAGCAGGCCCTGGAGCTCCAGAACCAGGTGACCGAGCTCACCGTGAAGGTGAGCGAGGGTGCGGGCACCTCGGATGCGACCGTGAAGCAGCTCCGTGCCGCCATGATGGGGATGACCGCCACGATGCAGGCGTACATGCTCGAGATCGAGGGCTCGAAGGGCACCATCGCCAGAAGCCAACAGGAGGTCCAGCGCCACGGGCGGAGCGTCAACTCCCTCGCCCAGGCCATCGGGCACCTGTCGCGCTATCTCGGCACGGGCCAGGTGGACGCACAGCACGCCGCCAACCTCCTCCAGGAGGTCAAGCGCCACGCCTCCGAGCTCCGCGCGCTCGTGGAGACCAATGAGCGCTTCGGGGCATCGATGCATCAGACGATGGACCGCCTCACCGCCATCGTCTCGACGAGCTCCCGATGATGGGCGGGGCCGATCGCTCCTCCCGCTGACCTCGACCTTGCATCGCCTCGCTCGAGACGCCACCCTGGGGCGGCTCCCCTCCTCGGGAGCCGGTCGGTCCCACCCGCCAGGCGGCATCCCTCCTCGGGGAGGGTGCACGCCCTGACGCGCACGAATCGACGGGCACGGCGGTGTCCCGCGAGGAGTTTCTATGAGCCCTGGTGACGAGCGATCGAGAGTCGAACAGGAGGAGCTGGTCTCCGAGGGCCTCGACGCCCTCGACCAGGACGCCGGTAGCGAGGAGCGTGAACGCCTCGAGGCCCTCGCCGAGCGGGTCGAGGAGCCGGGGCTGCAGGACCGCATCCTGGACCGCTACCTATCCCACGGCCGGCAGCTCCTCAGCGACGACATGCCCGAGCGCCTCGATCCGCGCATGGTGAGTCGGCTCGAGCCCATGCTGGGCGACGTGAGCGACGTCCGGGTCCACAAGGGCAAGGTCGCCAGCGAGGCGGCGCGCGCCATGGACGCACGGGCCTTCGCCATCGGCGATCAGGACATCTTCGTCGACGACGCCCACTACCAGCCCGGCTCCCGCAAGGGCGGCGCCCTGCTCGCCCACGAGGTGGCCCACACCCGCGACGCCGCCACCGGCTTCGCTATGTCCAAGGTGCACGGCTCCTCCACGAGCGCGAGGGAGGCCTTCGCCGAGGCCATCGAGATGGAGTACGCCGAGGAGGATGATCTCAAGCCCGCACCCGACATCGGCGATGCGGATCGGGAGCCCTACTCCTCGACCGCCGCCGACCGTCCCCCGGAGCCCAAGGTGGACAAGATCGCGCTGACCCAGCGGGTCTACGAGATCCTCAAGGAGAGGGAGACCCGCGCTGCGGATCGCACGGGGCGCTAGCGCCCCCTGGCCGACGGCTCGAGCGAAGCCTCGACCTCTGCCTCCATCGCCCTCCTGAGGGCGCGGAAGTGGGGGCCCTGAACCCCGGGCCCCGCGAGCCTCCGCCCATCGAGGGCGACCCCCGCCGCCACCGGAAGGCTCGTCGAGGTGATGAGGATCTCGTCAGCCGCCTCGAGGTCCCCCTCGTCCACCCTCCCCTCCACGACCTCGAGTCCCAAGCGGGGGGCCAGCTCGAGGGCCAGGCGACGGCGCGTGCCGTCCAGGACACCCTGGCTGAGGGGGGGGGTCCTCAGCACACCGTCGCGGATCACGAGCACGTTGGAGGCCAGGCCCTCCAGCACCGCTCCGGTGCGATCCACGAAGAGCCCCTCTCGGGGCCACTCGCCCTCCCCGGCCGTCTCGTCACGGAGCCGGCGCGCACCCGCGACGCTGGCGAGGTGCCCAACGTGCTTGTGCACCCCCAAGGGCCCCCGGCCGAGGCCCCGCAGCCGGCGGAGCTCCACACCCTCCCGGCGGCGCCGGTCGAGGGTCGGGCCGAAGGAGCGCAGCAGAGCGATCACGGTCGGGGGGCCGCCCTCCTCGACCCCCGATGTCACGGTCAGCCGCAGTGCCCGATCGGGGCCGCCCTCTTGGGGCACCTCGTTGCGCCGGACGAGGCCATCGCTAATCCGGTGGAGCCCTGCGGCGTCGACCGGAATCCTCAGTCCGAGGGCCAATGCGGCCCGACCCATTCGGCTCAGGTGCCGCTCGACCATGGCGGCGGCCCCCCTCCGCACCAGGAGGGTCTCGAAGAGCCCATCGCCCACCAGCAGGCCCCGGTCTAGCGCCGAGACGCGCGCGGCCCCACTGGGGACGTAGGCGCCGTCGACCCAGACGATCTCGAGGGGCGCGCTCACCACCTCATCCTGCCGCCGCCTCAGGCCGACGTCGAGGGTGCCGTCGAGGTCGCCGTCATCGCCGCGCGTGAGCCGCGCGGGGGCCGCTCACATCGAGCTCCCCGCGGGAGCACGCGCAGGCGCGCGCGGGCTCGGTTGTCGCCCGATCGACGCTGGGGTATGACCGGGATTCGAGAGCGCCCACACCGTCTGGAGCGGCGCTGGCATGCGCGGCCCTGCAGGAGCGATTTGGCCAAGGGGATCCATGAGCTTCTGAGCGCGCTCCAGGACGAGCCAGCCGACGGGGGGACGTTCGAGGAGCTTACGAGCGCCTGCGTGCTGGAGGACGACTGGGCCAGCCTCGCCCGGGCCCTGACGCTGGCCGAGGATGGTGCGCTCTCGGCAGGCCTCGGAGCGCTCGCCGGGGCCTTCGCCTCTCGGCTCGAGGCCCGGGCGAGGGACGAGCAGGACGTCTTCGCCGCGGAGATCCTCGTCCGCGTCGGTGAGCTGCGCACGATGGCGCGCGGCGCCCACTCCGATCGGGAGGGGGACCGCCAGCGTGCGCTCGCGGCGGCCTCTGCGATCGCCGAGTCCTGGCAGCGCCTCCCCCTCCCGGCGGCCGCGGCCGGCGCGCGCGCGCTGCTCGGGGATCCCTCCCTCGACCGGAGCCCCGACGCCCTCCTGATCGGCCTCGCCCAGGTGGCGGACGACGAGGAGCGACGACGGCTCCTCGGGGTGGTGCTCGATCGCTGGATCGCCGCCTCCCGGACGGCCGATGCCCGCAGTCTCCTCGACGAGCTCGCCAGCGAGGGCGTGGAGGACGACGAGCTTGACGCACGAAGGGCCGCGCTAGGCATCGCCTCCACGGACGGCCCTCGGACGCGACGCCGGAAGCGCCGCATGATGGCCTCGACGGCCAGCGCCTCGGTGGACGATCCCGACGCGGAGATCACGCGCCTTTACGCCGCGGTCGACCAGGCGGAGCCCGCCCGGGCCGTGCTCC
>CAZEHU010000010.1:0-16311 GCA_964511605.1 uncultured Myxococcales bacterium | reverse complement strand
GTCACGGATCTGGAGGCGGAGGCCGAGGCGGACGCCCTGGCCACGATCTCCGAAGAGGGCGCGGACCCGCCGCCGGCTCCCACCCGGGGCGGCCTGCTCTCCGGCCTCAAGCGACTCGTGGGCGGGGGGAGGAGCCAGCAGGCGCCTGGGTCGGTGACCACTCCGATCCCCGCCGCGGCCGGGGCCACCGCGCCATCAGGCTCAGCGCCGGGCGGACCCCACGTCGAGGTCCGCGAGCGCTTCCGCGAGATCCTCGAGGGCTTCCTCGGCCGCGTCGCCGAGGACGAGAGCATCGCCGCCTTCGCGGACAAGCGAAGCGTCACGGTCCACTACGTCATCAAGGACCTCGACCTCCGCTTCTGGACCGCCTTCGCGGGCCGCCCGGTGCGCTGGGGCTTCGGGGCGCCGGAGGCCAAGCCGGAGCTCACCCTCAAGATGACCGCCAAGGTCCTCGACGAGGTCTTCCTGGAGAAGGTCAGCGGCATGAAGGCCGCCATGAGCGGGCAGATGGCCTTCAGCGGCAATACGATGAAAGCGATGGCGCTCCAGCGCATCCAGCGGCGCCTCAACGCGCTCTATGCGGAGGCCCGGGAGGCCGTGGGAGATCCAGGCGATCTGGAGGCGGTCGCGGCTGCCGCTGCGACCCCTCCCAGCGCCGCTGCCGGGCCCGCCCCGGCGGGCACCGCCCCTCTCCCGGGCTCCCCGGGGGTCGTGGCCGCCGCCCCCATGCGCCCTAGGATCGGCGATGAGCGCGACGACCTCATCGACGCGGTGGAGGAGCTCTATCGCGACGGCTTCATCACCTCCACCGGCGGCAACGTCAGCCTCCGCCGCCTCGGCGTCCCCGCGGAGGCCTGGATCACCCCGAGCACGATGCCCAAGGGCTCCCTCGGTCCCGAGGTCCTCGTCCGCGTCGCCGTCGCCGACGGGGAGCCCCTCGACGAGGACGCCCCCTCCCCCTCCAGCGAGCGCCTGATGCATACCACCATCCTGCGCCAGCGCCCGGACGTGGGGGTGGTGGTCCACAGCCACGCCCCCAAGGCGATCGCCCTCGGCCTCGCGGGCCTGCCTTTCCTGCCTATCAGCACCGAGGCCGCCTTCTTCGGCGAGGTCCCCAGGATCCCCTTCATCATGCCCGGCACCGATGAGCTGGCCCACGCCGTCGGCCAGGCCCTCCAGACCGGCAACGCCTGCTTCCTCCTCAACCACGGCCTCCTCATCGCCGCCTCGAGCCTCCGCCGCGCCATCGACATGACCCACATCGTCGAGGAGACCTGCGATGCACTCCTCACCTGCCACGCCGTAGGCCGCGAGCCGCCGGTGCTGCCTCCGGAGATCGTGGCCCAGCTCCGGGAGCTGGGGGAGCTGGTGGCGTAGAGGAGCTGCCCCCCCCCTTTACGCTGCCGATCCAACGACTCTCGGCCCATTGCGCCCAGGGACGCCGCCTTGACACGGTCGGATCGCGGTAGGAGCCTGCCGAGCGATCGTCAACGGCGGCCCTACCCATGACCAACCCCCACCTCCAGCCCATCGACGAGGTGCTGGAATCGCTGCTCTCGGAGATCCCTCGAGCGGACCCGGGCGCACGCTGGGAGATCTGTGGTTCGCCGACTTCGGGGCGGTCGACGCTCCTTCGACGGCTCCGTCTCGGTCTCGAGGAGGCGAGTCTTCGCCCAGTGCTCGTCGTGGCTCCAGCTCCTGCCCGCGACGCAGCCAGCTCGGCCTTGCTCCAGCTCGCCGGCGGGTTGCATGACAGGGGCGTCGTCAACGGTGCCCTCGATGTCGTGAAGGACCCGCGGATGGAGCTCGCAGAGCGCTTGGGTCGACTGCGGCAGGAACTCTCGATCGGCGACACTGACGACGTTGTGGTGCTCACGGACGAGCCGGACCGATGGTCCAGCCCCTCGGGCGGCACCCCTCAACCCTTCGGCCGCCAAGCCCGGCTGATTCGCGAGGCTTTCCAGGGTTTGGGCTTCCGGCAGGTCTCCACGCATGGACCACGCTCCCTGTCGCGCTCGAGCGCGGCGACGAAGGCAGGGCCGCGAGTTCACCACCTCGAAGGCGCAACGCCGGAGGAGTGGCGCGAAGATCCCGCCACCTGGGGGCCCCTGGGCAGCCTCTCTTCGGAGCTGGGTGAAGCTCTGGGTGGCGATTCCACGCGGTACTCGCCCCTGGAGTGGCGCCTCTTGGTCGCCGTCGCTGCGGTGGACTCCTTGGATGCAGCCGCTGGCCTCGTCCGGGGCCGTGCTGCCACGGTCCCGCGGAGGGCCATTGCAGAGACACTGTCGCGGGGCATCGCGACGAATGAGTCCTGGGAGGGCCTGCGCACGCTCTGGGCCAAGCTCGCTTTGCTCCGCCGTCCCTTCTCGATGGCGCTCGTCGAGCAGCTCCACGGTGCCCCCATGGTCGGAAAAGAGCGAGAGATCCTACAGCGTTGCCTGCTCTTCGAGGAGGACGAGCACTGGCATCTGCACGAGCTCCTCCGGGCCGACGCGCAAGACACCTGGCTCGAAGCAAGGGAGCGGGAGCGTGTCCACGCCCTGCTCAGTGAGCACTACCATGAGGAATTCGTGTCCATCACCGATCACGGTGGCGACGTCTCGAGCTGGCAGGAAGCGCTGGCCTCCGAGGTGGAGGCGTTCCACCACGCGGCAGAGAGCCATGATGTCAGCGCAATGGACCGCCTCTCCGTCTACTTCGTCGAGCAACTCGACTCCCTGGGCCAGGTGCTCTCGAAGGACGCCCGCGACTACCCTGCCGCTGTCCGAGTCTACGATCGCGCGCTCGCGTGGAAGGCAGACGACGACTACGCTCACCACTACCTCGCCTACAACCTCGACATCCAAGGGATCGAGCCCGGTCGGGTCGCGAGACACTACCTGGAGGCCATCAGCCTGGACGAGGCCAACACTTGGTGGTGGAGCCGCTGGATCAGCTTCCTGATCACGAGGGGTCGCCTTGAAGAGGCTGAGTTGGCGTGGAATCGCGCGATCGATCTCGTCACTGCCGCTGGAGCCTCCGCTCACGTCTACTGGCACCTCCATCGTTGGGTTTCAGGGCTTCTGGCACATCGGGCGCAGGTCGACCTCGCGCGACGCGTTCTTCGGGACATTCAACGCGACCTCGTGGGCAGCGAGGGTTGGCTCCGCGGCATCGAGCGCTACCTGCGCGCCTTGGAGGCTGCGCATGACCAGGAGGCCGTCTTCCCCCTGTCCGTTCCGCCGGAGAAGTGGTGGCAGGGCCCTCATCTCTGTGGCAGCCGCAGTGCCGGGGGAGAACCTCTTGCGCGGTGGCTTGCCGGCCGCATCGACCTCATCGACGAACAGGGGGTCTTCCTGACCGTTGGTGAGGCTCCCGGCATCGGGGAGGGCGCGCCCCGCTTCGGAGAGATGCAGATCCCACGCTCTTCGTTCGATCAGTGGACGGGCAACGAGCGCTCGTCCGAGTTGATAGAGGGGCGATTCATCGAGATCGGCTTCTACGGCGCAATCGAGAGCGAGACCGTCAGGATCCGCGTGCACCCGGACGAGGACGTGGCCGAGGGCCTACTCCCAGCGCAGGAGATGGACCCCACCCGCTACCTCCGAGCCGCGGGCTGGACCTCCGACACCTCTGCCGGTGTCTGAGGACCCTCTCGGCTCCCTCGACCCGGAGCGCCTCTGGCTTGTCGTCATCGGACCGGGCTCCGGCGAGTGCGTCATGGTCCGCGTGCCGGACGGACCCGCGGACGGGCAGTGGCTCGTTGTCGACGCGTGTACGATGCCTGGCGAGCGAGCGCGGGCGGGGCGCCGCGCGCCTCTTCCTCCAGGGCGCCGGATCCTGGAAGAGCGAGGAGAGACCTGGTCGCTCGCCGTCCTCAGCCATCCCCACCAAGATCACGCCGATGGCTTCGATGCCTGGCTGGACATGACCCCATCGGGCCGCGTGGGCTGTGCCGCTCCCCGTCTCGGGGGAGCGTACGCTTGGACCTCTTCCCCGGACCCTCAACGCATCCGGCGCGGCGCGAAGGTCGAAGCCAGCCTTGCGGCAATCCAGAGCCGCTGGGAAGCGAAGCCAGGGCAGCGCTGGGAGCCGCGACGTGGGGATTCGAGACGGCTCGGTTCGGCCCAAATCTACGTCCTCCACCCGGACGCGTCCGCTATCGAGGACTTCGAGGGGAAGGGGAACCCCAACGACGCGGCGACGGCCCTGCTCGTCCAGTGGGAAGAGGCACGCATCGTCCTCGGCTCCGACGTCGAGCTTGCGCACTGGGAGAGTATCGGAGCCCAGTGCCCACGCCTCCGTGAGCACGCCCTCCTCAAGGTCCCCCACCACGGCTCTTCCGGGGCCATGGTGCCCGCAGTGTTCCAGGCGCCACAATGGGAAGCGGGGCTTCCGATCTGGGTGCTGACACCATTCAATCGAGGCCAGAAGCTCCCTCGCTTCGAGGACGGCGAAGGCGCAGCCCTCATGCTGGATCATGTCGAGAGTCTGCTGATGACCGCGTTGCCGGTGGCAGCGGGCGACCAGGCAACATCTCCCATCGAGACGACGCGGCAGGCTCTGAGGGATGGCCAGCGGTTCGGTGGCGAGGTCGAGCAGCGGAGCGCTGAAGGGGGCACCCTATGGATTCGGTGGCGGTCGACCGCCGCGCGACCCTTCCCGCGGCACATATGGGTCTTCACGCTTGACGCCGATGGCAAGGTCGAGCGCACCCCACGCCGGGTACATGCACGATCACCGAAGGGGAGGAGCGGTCGCTCGTGGGCGGAGGCGAGGAGGCCTGATAGGCTTCCCCCATGAAGCGCTCCATCCGAATCGTCGACCTCCGCTGCCTTCTCCCACTGAGCCTGCTGGGCTGTGACACCGCCTCCGGAGGCGGTGGAGGCGGCGCTGTGCCGGGCGGAGCGGCCGGCACGGGGGGGACCGGGGCTGGCGGGACGGGTAGCGGCGGCTCCGCGGGTGTCGGGGGCACTGCCGCGCACGGTCAGGCGGCCCACGAGGGCTGCACCAGCGTCATGGAGGCGATGTGCGATCGGCTCTTCGCTTGCTACAGCGCGGAGGAGCTGATGGCTGCGACGGGTGGGGAGGAGGACAGCCAGTTCACGGATGCGGATACCTGCGCGACGGGGCTGGTCGCGGAGGTCTGCAGCGATATGCAGAGCGCGGTCACCAAGGGCACGGCGCTCTACGACGAGAGCCAGGGCCAGGCCTGCAACAGCGCCATCGCCTCGGTACCCTGCGGGGACTCGCCGGCGGACCTCTTCCAGAGCGAGGCTCCCTCGGACGCGTGCGATGCCATCATCACGGGCACGATCGCCCACGGCGAGGCTTGCGTATACGACGAGGAGTGCTCCGCGGACAACGCGGGCTGCATCGGTGGCCTGCTCTGCTCCGGGGAGCTGAACGGCGAGGCCTACGAGGCGGAGTGCACAGAGGAGACAGCGGCGAACTGCGCTGGCCTCTCGTGCCTCACGCTGAACGACAACGTCGAGGGGAAGACCGGGATGTGCACGCTGGGCTGCTCGGGCCACAGCGACTGCGGAGAGGGAGGCCTGTGCGTCAACATCGAGCAGGGCCAGATCTGCTTCAGCACCTGCGGCTCGAATGCCGACTGCTCGAACGGCTTCGTGTGCATGCAGATCACCGAGGACGGCGGCAAGGCCTGCTTCGTCGAGGCCCTCTAGGTGCGCCGGGGGCTGGCGATCCAGGCGCTCCTGGTCGCTGGCTGCGGCTCCGGGGGCTCCCGGGAGGAGGCCGAGGAGCCGGATGCGATGGCGCTCGATGGCGGCACGTCGAGCGATACGCCGAGTGCCGCCGGCGAGAGCGATGGGGAGGGCACTAGCGATGGTGGCCGTGCAGGGGTGCCTGGCGATACCGGCGACGCCCCTGGCGGACCCTTGGAGATCGAGGGCCTCTGGCAGGTCGAGGGCGAGGAGCGACCGGAGATCGGGCCCGCCGTCAGAGCCAGCGCGCCAGACCCTCCAGGGCGATGCGCCGCAGCTTCACGAAGCGGCCCGGGTCCGCCGGATCCGGGCCGAGGCGTAGGCCGGAGCCCGCGACCTCCAGGGCCAGCCCCTCTCGCTCCCAGCTCGACGGCCAGTGGTCGCGCCAGCCGGCAAGCCACGCCTCGAGGGCGTCGCGCTCGCGCGGCGTGAGCCGGGCGCGCGCCTCGAGGACGACCTTCAGCGAGGCCAGCACGCTCGAGCCCATCGGCGGAGCCTCCGTGCGGGCTCGCCGCCCTCCACTTCGGGCGAGGGGGACCCCCGCGCTCACCAGGGTTCGCCATGCTTGCTCCATGCCCCTATGGTAGCGCACGTGGAGCGTGGGCCCCTAGCCGCGGACGAGCTCAGAGAGCTGATGGGCCGCTTCGTCGAGCGCGTCGATGGAGACTGGGTGCTGCTGGGCGGCGCCTTGGTGGCGCTCTGGCTCGACGGAGCACGCGAGACCTTCGACGTGGACATCGTCTCGCGCTCGGTCGACGGCCAGGCGCGCCTGGAGCTGCTGGCGTTCGGCCATGACGAGGGGCTCGGTCCGGAGGGCATCAACTCCGCCGCGGACTTCTTCCTACGCCGCCTCGAGGGCTGGGAGGAGGGCCTCGTCGAGCTGATGGCCGGGGCGCGGGGCCGCATCCTCCGCCCCTCGATCACCCACTTTGTCCTGCTCAAGCTGCGCCGACTCTCGGAGCAGGACCTCCAGGACGTGCTCCTGGCCCTCGAGCGGGCGACGCGTGGCGGCGAGGCCGTTGACGATGCTCGGCTGCTAGAGGCGATCGAGGCAGAGCGCGGACGGGCGCCCGCGTCCGCGGAGCGCTCCTGCAGGCTGGACTCTGTGCGGGCGGGGTTGAGCCGGCCCTGAGAGGGCTCAGCGTCCGCCGGGCTCAGGCACCCAGGGCCTCTCCGGGATCGTCGGTGCGCGACACGAACTCCTCCCAGCCCAGCTCCTCGGGATACTCGCGCCACGGACCCTCGCAGACCTCGCGGAAGCTGCAGCGCTCGCAGGGGGGACCGTGGGCCTTGCCCTCGAAGACCCGCCACTCGCCGAAGCTCTCCTGCACCCGGTGGCCATCGAGGACCGCGGAGTCCTGCACGTGGCGCTCGAGCACGCACTCCTCGTAGCCCTCGAGGAAGCAATCCGGTACCGCCTCCACGAGCACCCGGCGGCCGGCGGCGAGGCCGACGTCCATGGCCCTCCGCAGGAAGGGCATAGCCACCGAGTAGCGAGGCACCACCTGGCGGAACCACGTGCCGGCCGTACCGATGGCGTGCACCCACCCCCACTGCATCGTGCTCCCGCCCACCTCGACGAGGAGCTCCGCGAGGCGCGGCAGGTCGCTGTAGTTCCCCTTGAGCACCACCGAGTTGGTCACCACCGGCAGGCCGGCCTCGCGAGCATTCTTCAGCCCGCGCACCACCTGGTGGAAGGCTCCCTTCGAGGCGGTGAGCTCATCGTGGATGGCGGCGCAGGAGCCGTGGAGCGAGATCATGGCTTCGCTGAGGCCGGCCTCCATGAGGGCCTCGAGGTAGGGGCGGTAGGAGAGGCGGCGGCCATTGGTCTGGAGCTGGATGCGCTCGTACCCGAGAGCCCTCGCCCGGTCGACGACCTCCACCACGTCCTCGCGGAGCGTCGGCTCGCCGCCCGTGAGCACGACGGTCTGCGCGCGGCCCTGCCACGCCTCGAGGAGCTCCATCACCTCGGCCGTATCGCGGTCGGGCAGGCGCTCGCGCTTGTCCCCCTGCACGCAGAAGACACAGTGGTTGTTGCAGGAGAAGCCGAGCTTGAGGTCGAGCCGGCGTCCGTCCGAGGGGGCTGCCATGAGGACAGACACCACACTGAAGCCGACCCCGCCGTGATCTTCGTCAGGTCGGGATGTTGGCGTTCCGGCGTGCGGGCCGCTCGACCTGCTTTCCCTCGAGGCGAGCGAGCAGGCGGCTGAGCCGGCGGCGGGTCTCCTGCGGCTCGATGATCGCGTCGACGAAGCCCCGCCCCGCGGCCTGATCCGGCGTGAGGAAGGCCTCCTCGTAGCTGCGCTCGTGCTCGGCGAGGGCCGCCTGGGGGTCCGGGCTGCCCTTGACCGCCTTGCGAAAGAGGATCTCCGCCGCGCCCTTGGCCCCCATGACCGCGATCTGCGCCGTCGGCCACGCGAGGTTCGCGTCGCCGCCCACGTGTCGCGAGGACATGACGATGTAGGCGCCGCCGAAGGCCTTGCGGGTGATGACCGCGAGCTTCGGCACCGTCGCTTCGCAGTAGGCGTAGAGCAGCTTCGCGCCGTGATCGATGACGCCGCGATGCTCCTGCTCGGTGCCGGGCAGGAAGCCGGGCACGTCCACCAGGCTGATGATAGGCAGGCCGAAGGCGTTGAGGGTGCGGATGAAGCGCGCGGCCTTGCGGCTCGCGTCGATGTCCAGGCAGCCCGCCAGCTCGAGCGGCTGGTTGGCCACGACCCCCACCGCACGGCCGCCGAGGCGCGCGAAGCCCACCACAACGTTGCGGGCCCAGCGCTCGTGCACCTCGAGGAAGCTGCCCTGGTCGAAGATGACGTCCACCAGCGCCCTGACGTCATAGGGCGTGCGCGAGGACTCCGGGAAGAGCTCGAGCAGCTCTGGGCAGAGGCGGTCGGCCGGATCCGCCGGCGCGGAGGCTGGCGCGGCCGGCGGGCGCTCCCTCCAGCTCGAGGGCAGGTAGTCCAGGAGGCGGCGGACCCCACCGAGGGCCTCCACGTCCGTGGGGTAGAGGAACTGCGCGACGCCGGTCTGCTCCGCATGGGTGCGTCCGCCGCCGAGGGCCTCCACCGTGATGTCTTCGAAGGTGACGGTCTTCACGACCCTCGGGCCCGTCAGGAACATGTAGCTCGAGCCGTCCACCATGAAGACGAAGTCCGTGAGGGCCGGCGAGTAGACCGCGCCCCCGGCGCAGGGCCCGCAGATCACCGAGACCTGCGGGATGACCCCGGAGGCGCGCACGTTGCGCATGAAGATCTCGCCGTAGCCGCCGAGGCTCTCCACCCCCTCCTGGATACGTGCACCGCCGGAGTCGTTGATGCCGACGAAGGGCGCCATCGAATCGAGGGCCATGTCCTGGATCCGGGCGATCTTCAAGGCGTGGGCCTCCCCGAGGCTGCCCCCCATCACCACCTTGTCCTGGGCGTAAGCGAAGACCGTGCGCCCTCCCACCGTGCCGACGCCGGTGATGACGCCGTCCCCGGGGACCCGCTTGTCGTCGAGCCCAAAGAGGCTCGAGCGGGTGACGACCCGATCGCCGAGCTCTTCGAAGGAGCCAGGATCGAAGAGGGCCTCGAGGCGGGCGCGTGCCACCGAGACGCGGCGCTCGGTGCGGACCGCCTCCTCCGCGCTCTCGGGGCGACGAATCGGACGATCTAGGAGTCTATCGCCCATGGAACCGTCGAGTGGATCGACGCCGGCGGGGCGATGGGCAGTCGACTCCTGGGGGAGAGGTGTTCATCCCCCCGCCTCTTCGTGCGAGGCAGGCTCCACCTCGATGATCGCGTCCCCGGTGCGTACTTGGGTGCCGACCGGCGCAGGCGTTGCAGAGACGATCCCGTCCACCGTGCTCTTGAGCTCGGTCTCCATCTTCATGGCCTCCAGCACCGCCACCGTCTCGCCGGCGCGGACCGTCTGGCCCACCTCCACGCGCAGGGCGTGGACCACTCCGGTGATCGGGGCACGCACCACCGGATCGACGTAGACCTCGGGGGCCTGGGCGCGGCGACCGTGGAGGGCCAGCGAGCCCTCGGACCGGACCTCCAGGGCGGTGGGCAGCGGCGCGGCCTGACCGCCCGGCGCCAGGGGCACGAGGCACCGGCTGCCATCCGGGCCCCGCTCGATGCGCAGGCGGAGGCGCTCGCCGTCCACCACGGCGTGCACCACCCCGTCCTCGTCGACCTGCTCGACGCGGATGTCCAGCTCCTGCCCGCGGGCACGGGCCTTCCAGCCCGCCTCGAAGGTCAGGCTCACCGCCTCCGGGGCGGCCCCGCCCAGGGAGACCTGCCAGCGCCTCGCGTTCATCAGGCCAGCCCGAAGGGGCGCCCGCCGACGGGAGCTCTCTCCGCCTCCGGGGGCCCCAGGTAGCCCTGCGCCTCCAGGAGCGCTGCGAGGGCCGCGAGGCGCACCGGATCCTCCTCCACCGGATCGGTGCGGCGGACCTCTACCAGGCTCTCGCAGATCGCGAAGCGGGGATCGACGCGGACCCTCGCGGTCAGCCCGGTGCCGCCGAGGGCCTCGAAGCGCTCGGCCGCCGCCCCGCGCAGGATCAGGCGGGCGTGGCCGTCGGTCGCGACCCCGGCGATGCCGATCTCGTCTGGCGCGATGGCGAAGCCCAGCCCGAGGGCCTTGGTGGTGGCCTCCTTGATGCACCAGAGGGCGGTGATGTGCGCCTCCTCGCTCGCCGCACGGCCGTCGAGCGCCGCGATGGGCAGCTCCTGCTCCGCGGCGCTCAGCCAGGTCTCCGCGAAGCCCGCGGGGCGCGGGGCGATGCGCTCGATGTCGATGCCGACCCGCGTGCCGCCCACCAGGCTGAGGGCCGCGATGGCGACCCCCTCCGAGTGGGCCAGGCTCAGCGCGGGCAGCACCCGCGGCCCGAGGGTCTCCGCCAGCTCACCGCGGAGCACCAGCGAGGGTGCGCCGTGCACATCCTTGACGATGATCAGGTCGTGGAGCGCGGGGGCGCGGCCGAAGCGGGCGAGCAGCCAGTCGCGGCCCAGGCTCTTGGCCGCCATGCGGGCCGCGAGCCACTCTCCGCGGCGTCTCCGGGCGCGCAGGCGATCGTGGGCCGCCAGGTCCTCCGGGGTGACCTGGGCCTCGATGTCGCCGCCCTCCGCCTCGAGCTCGGCCAGGGCCGCCTCGATGGTCCGGGTCGTGGCGACGACCCGGCGCGCCGGCCCCAAGCCCAGGGCCTCCTCGGCAGGTCCCGCGTCGATGAGGTCCAGGGCCTCCAGGCGCTGGAGCAGCCGGCCCTCCTCCGTGAGGACCTCGGCGTCGTAGCGCACGTGGTGCTCTGGAGCGTCGTCGCGGCGGCGGACGCGGACCACCAGGGCGGCGCCCTCGGCCCGGCCGTGGAGCTCCGTACGGGCGATGGCGGCCGGGAGGCGCATGCGCCCGTCCTGAGCAAGGGCGTGCAGGCCAGCGGCCTGCAGGGCGGCCTCGCGGACCAGCGGCTCGGTTCGCGTGTCGGTCTCAGCGAGGACGCGTCCGCGGGCCACGAGGGCGCCGGCGCCCGCCCAGGGCACGGACTGGAGCACCTGGAAGCGGCCGGCGTGGAAGAAGACCCCGTAGATCATCTCGGCGCAGGGTCCCTCGGAGGCGAGCGCCTCGGGCGCGAGCTCGAAGCCCCTGCCCGGCCGCAAGGCCCGGGTACCGGCGCGCCCCACGAAGTGCTCGGTCACCGCGTCGCGGCCCGTTCGTAGCGTGCGATGGGAGCGGAGCGTGAGGCGCGTGTGATCTCCGCTGCCCTCCTCGACCTGCACCTCGGCCGAGACAGGTGCCCCCCGATGGCACTTCAGCGGGGTCAGGAAGCGGACCTCCTCGAGGGTGGTGATCGGGCGGCCCAGGGCCTCCTCGGCTGCGCGAGCGAAGAGCTCCATGCCCACCACGCCCGGGAGGACGGGCGTCCCTTCGATCGCATGATCCGAGAGGTATGGATCCACCGCCGGATCGAGCCGGATGAGCCGGCCGGCGCCGGCCTCGTCCTCGCAGGCCTCGACCTTCGGAGTGGCAACCGGCTGGCTAGGAGCGGCCGCCACGGCCTCCTCGAGCGCACCGAGCGCGCCGGCGGCCACGACCTCGCCGGTGACGCCGGCGAGGATCAGGTCCGCCGCCATGCGGGCCCCGAGCTCGGCGGGCAGCAGCTCCACACCGAGGGCTCCGAGCACCGTGGCGACACTCCCGCGGGTCGCCATGCCCACCTCGGCCCACGCGGTCCAGTCGATGGCCAGGGCCGGTCGACCGGAGGTGTGGCAGAAGCGAGCGAGGGCGTCATTGGCCGCGGCATAGTCGGTCTGGGCGGCGTTGCCGAAGCGACCGGCCACGCTGGTGAACGCTACGAAGGCCCGCGGCCCGAGGGCACAGAGGCTGCGCGCGCCGTCCACCTTCACCCGGAGGACCCGCTCCACGAGGGTCGGATCCTTGTCGGCGAGGAGGTGGCTGTCCTCGAGGCCCGCGCCGTGCACCGCCAGGTCCACCGGAGGGCGGCCCACCAGCATCGTGCGCACGGCGTCCTGGTTCGCGACGTCGCATGCGACGTACTCGGCGGCGGCGCCGAGGCTGCGCAGGCCGTCGAGGGTGGCCTGGATCTCCTTCTGGGCGGCGAGGGGCGCGAGGGCTCGCTGGACTGCCACCGGCGTGACCCGCTGGCCGCTCGCTCTCAGGCTCTCCCGGATCCGCTCGCGCTCCGCGTCGAGGTCCACGGCCGCCGCATCGGCGAGGGTCAGCGGCGTGCGGCCCAGCAGGGTGAAGCGCAGGCCCTCGATCCGGCCAGCGAGCTCGAGGGCCACGCGCGCGGTGATACCGCGCCCGCCGCCGGAGAGCAGGACGTGCTGTCCGGCGGCGAGGAGCGAGGCGCTCCCTGGCTCCGCGAGGTGCAGCGTCGCTTCGAGGGTGTGCCCGCCGTCCAGGCCCACCTCGATGGGGCGCCGGCGCGCTGCGAGCTCCCGGACGACCTGAACCGCCGAGGTGGCGTCGGAGACGTCGAGGACACGAACCGTCGTGTCCTGCCACTCGCGCGCGAGGGCCTTGAGGAAACCGCTCGTGGCGCCCGCCGTCAGGGCGCGGGCGCTGCCGGTGGGCGTCTCGAGCCCGAAGCGACCGCCGAGGCTGGTGATGGCGGCCACGACGGGGGGGCGGGCATCGTCGCGCTCGCGTGCGGCGGCGAAGAGCGTCAGGCCTCGGGAGACCGCGTCCTGTCCTGCCGGGAGTGCGATCACCTGGGCGCCAGCGGCCTCGAGGTCGGCCCCGAGCTCCGTGCGGTCGTCGTCGAGGAAGATCACGGTGCCGGCCGGGAGCGCACGGGCCGGGGCCGGAGCGAGCGGGCGCGTCCCCACGGAGCGCACGGTGTAGCCGCCCTCGTAGCGGAGCGTGGGCTGCGGCGGCTCCGGCCGCGGAGCGGGCGCTCTGGCCGCGCGGGCCTTGAGGGTGCGGCCGTCCAGGTAGAGCTCCGGGTGCTCGAGGCCGGTGACCTCCTCGAGCCAGGTGCGGAAGCGCTCGGGGTGGACCCGCTCCTCGCCGGTGGCGCGGCGGCGCCAGAGCCCGAAGGCGACCTGGGAGCCGAATCCCGCGGCGAGGCGGATCGCGTAGTCCAGCTCGGTCTCGCCGCCGTCGCCGAAGCGGAGCTCGCCGAGGCTCTCGTCGGGCTCGAGCAGGTTGGGGATCGGGGGGACGCGGCGGGTGTGCAGCATCTTGATCGCCAGGGCGTCCTCGAGCCCGGCGCCCATGGGGTGTCCGGTGTAGCCCTTGGTATTGGCCATCACGATGGCATCGGTGGCCTCTCCGAAGGCGCGGCGCAGGCAGGCGACCTCGGCCGCCGCAGAGCCGCCACGGGGGGGCGTGAAGGTCTCGTGGCTGACGAAGACCGCCCGGTCCCCTACGTCCTTGCGATCGTGTCCGAAGCGACGCTCGCTGTCGGAGAGGAAGGCCTCGAAGACCGTCGCGATGTGATCCGCGTCCAGGCGGGTGGCGTGGAAGGCGCTGTTGTTGATGCGGGTGCCTACGAGATCGGCGAGGGGAACCACGCCGCGGTCGGCGGCCGCTTCGGCTTCCTCGAGGACCAAGGCCACGGCGCCGGCGCCGAGGATGGTGCCGTTGCGGCGGCGGTCGAAGGGCAAGGCAGCGTTCTCCACCTCCGCTGCGGTAGTGGCGGCGCCGGTGGCGAGGAAGCCGGAGCCGACCCAGGGCCAGAGGTGCTCGTCGGTCGCGTCGTCGGCGCCGATGACGATGACCCGGCGACAGCGGCCGGCGCGGATCCAGTCCTCGGCGATGGCGATCGCTTGGGTGGTGGAGGCGCAGGCGGCGTTGACGCGGGTATTGGGCCCTCGGGCGCCGAGCAGCTCGGCGAAGCGAGCATGGCCCATGCCGATGAGGCGCAGGAGGTAGCGGCCGTCGAAAGCGAAGTCCTCCCCCTCGGCGTGCTTGCGGGCCTCCTCCTTGGCCACATCGATGCCAGCGAAGGCGGACGCGAAGACGATGCCCGTCTCATCGCGCAGGGCCTCCGGCAGGGCGGAGCCGATGGTCACCTTCTTGCCGCTGCGGGTGAGGCGGTAGCGTGGCACGAGCGGGAGGGAGGCATCCTCGAGGGCCTCGAAGCCCGCGGCCACCGCGAGGCGGCTGGCCTTGTCGAGCCCGGCGGCGACGCGCTCCTCGACGCCCCACTCGCTCAGGTCGTGGGGGGCGAGGCGTCCCGCGAGTCGGATGAGCTGCTCCCGCTCGGTGACCGGCACGAAGGTGGCGGTGCCGTCGGCGCCCTTCTCGAGGCGGGTGATCGACTTGTCGAGCTGGGCTTCGAGGCCGGCCTCGTCGAGGGCCTCGATGAGGCTGCGGCCGCTCAGGAGGCGGTCGAAGGCGTCCTCGCAGAAGGGATCCTCGACGCCCGGCAGGCCGACGGCCACGCCGGTGCAGACCACCTCGGCGCGGACCGGCCAGACCGTATCGCCAGGGCCTTCGAGCTCAGCGCGCGTAGGCTGCTCCGGCCTGGGCTCGAAGGGCGCGTGCCCCGCTGCGACCAGGTGGGCCGCGGCCAGGCGCAGGCTGGCGAGGCCGCCGAGCTTCGGGTGGTTCGAGACCACGGCGCGGTGGGGACGGCCCTCGAGGATCGCACCGACGAAGCCGGCCTGCGCCCGCTTCGGTCCCACCTCGACGAAGGTGCGCACGCCCTCGCGGTAGAGGCGCTCCACCTCGTCGATGTACTCCACCGGCGAGGCCACCTGGAGGGCGAGGAGGTCGCGGATCTCGTCCGGCGTCCTCGGGTAGGGGCGGGCCGTCACGTTCGAGAGGATCAGGCGCTCGGGAGCGTCTACCTCGATGGTCTCGAGGTGGGCGCGCAGGGGCGCCGAGGCCGGCGCGACGACCCGGGTATGGAAGGCGTGGCTCACGGGGATGCGGCGCGCGTCCAGGCCCGCGGCGCCGAGGCGCTCCATCAGGGCCCTCACGGTCTCGGTGCTGCCGCCCACCACGGTCTGGGTGGGGCAGTTCTTGTTGGCGCAGATCGCGTAGCCCTCGAGCTCGGCGAGGTGCGCCTCCACCACCTCGGCGGAGGCGGGCACGGCGATCATCCAGCCGGCGTCGCCCCCCTCGGGCTCCACCTCGGCCATGGCGGTGCCGCGCCGCGCCACGGTCCGCAAGGCTCCCTCGAAGCTCAGCACCCCGGCCGCGACGCAGGCGCCGTACTCGCCCAGGCTGTGGCCGATGACGGCGTCGGGCTCGTAGCCCAGCTCCGCGAGCAGGCGCAGCAGCGCCACGTCCATCGCAAGGACGGCGGGCTGGGTGATCTCGGTGCGCGTCAGCTCGCGGAAGGCCGTGGCCTGACGCTCGGCGCCGTCCAGGACCTCGGCGGAGGGCCAGGTGTAGTCGCTGAGGGGCTGATCGAGCACCCCCTCCATGATGCGGTCGGCCTCCTCGAAGGTGGCGCGCACCACCGGGAAGCGCTCCGCGAGGTCCTGCCCCATGCCCAGGTACTGGCTGCCCTGGCCGGGGAAGAGGAAAGCGAGCCGGCCGGCGGCGGGGCCCTCCCCGAAGATCACGCCCCGATTCTCGAGGATGCGCAGCCCCTTGCCGTTGTCCAGGGCCACCAGCGCTTTGTCGAGGCGCTCGAGCAGCGCCCCGGGGCCCTCGCTGGGCTCGAAGGTGATAGCGACGCGGCGCTCCGAGCGAGCGGCCTCGAGGCAGGGCGGCGAACCCCTCGGCGCGCACGGAGCCGCGGGCGGCGACGAGGAGGGCGCGAAGGGAGGCGTCGTCATCGGCGCCCAACGCGAGCACTCCGTCCAGGCCCGTGGGAGCGTTGGGCGGGGTCGAGGGGGCAGGGCCGGCGGGCATCCTCGGGGCGCGGACGGTGGCGGCGGGCGCGTCGACCGTCCCCACCTTCTCCTCCACGTAGCGGGCGAGGTGGGCGAGGGTGGGCCACTCGGCGAGGCGGAAGGCCTCGTCGCGCTCGAAGCCGTAGCGCTCTCGGACGGCGGCCATGATCTCGGCTTGCTTGACCGTATCGACGCCGAGGTCGGCCTCGAGCTCGAAGTCGGGCTCGATCTCGTCGGGATCGTAGCCGGTGCGCTCGCAGAGGACCTCGAGGAGGACCTCGTAGGCGGATACCGTGGCGACCTCCGCTCCCGCG
>CAZEHU010000009.1:10902-16650 GCA_964511605.1 uncultured Myxococcales bacterium | reverse complement strand
GGCCTCTGGCCGTTCTCGACCCTCGGCTGGCCGGACGAGACCGAGGCCCTGAGGACCTTCTACCCGGGCGCCGTGATGGAGACCGGCTTCGACATCCTCTTCTTCTGGGTCGCCCGGATGATGATGATGGGCCTGTACTGCATGGACGATGTGCCCTTCGAGACCGTGTACCTCCATGGCATGGTCCGGGACGAGCATGGGCACAAGATGTCCAAGACCCGGGGCAACGTCATCGACCCCCTCGAGCTGACAGAGGAGTACGGAGCGGACGCGCTGCGCTTCACCCTCTCGACCATGGCGGCGCAGGCGCGCGACGTCAGCCTGTCGACGGCGCGGATCGCGGGCTATCGCGCCTTCGCCAACAAGATCTGGAACGCCACGCGCTACCTCCTGATGAACGTGCCCGACGATGGGGCCGTCGTGCCGCTCGATCTCGACGACGCCGCCTCGCTCTCCGATGCCGACCGGTGGATCCTGCACAAGCTCGATGAGGCGATCGGGGAGGTGAGCGAGGCCCTCGAGTCCTACCGCCTCGACGAGGCGGCCATGGGCACCTACCACTTCTTCTGGCATGCCTTCTGCGATTGGACCCTCGAGCTCTCGAAGGGGACCCTGCGAGAGGGAGGAGAGCCAGCAGCGCGCACGCTCTCCGTGCTCCTGCACGTGCTCGATCGGGCCCTCCGCCTGCTGCACCCCTTCATGCCCTACGTGACCGAGGAGCTGTGGACGCGGCTGCCGCTGGCCGAGCGCCCGGCGGCGAGCCTGGTGGTCGCTCCATGGCCGGAGCGCGACGAGCGCCGCCTCGCCCCCGAGGCCTCGGTGCGCCTGGACGTGGTCATCTCCGTCATCGAGGCGCTCCGCACGGTGCGTGGCGAGAATCGCATCTCCCACAGCGCCGAGGTGAGCGCCCACGTCCGGACGCCGGACGCCGGGAGCGCCGCTCTCCTCCTTTCCAGCGGCAGCTACCTCGGCAACCTCGCCCGGGTGGGGTCCCTCAAGGCCGGCCCCGACCTCGAGCGCCCCCCTCGCTCGGCCGTCGCCATCGCGGGCGGTTGTACGGTCTACGTCCCCCTCGAGGGCCTCGTGGATCTCGACGAGGAGATCGCCCGCCTCACCAAGGCGATCGCCAAGCTCGACAAGGACATCACGAAGCTGACGGGGAAGCTCGGCAATCCGCGCTTCGTGGCGAACGCCCCGGAGGCGGTGGTGGCCAAGGATCGCGCGCGCCTCGACGAGGCCCGCGCCCAGCGCTCCACCTACGCGGACTCGATCGCGCAGCTCGGGGGGTGATCAGCAGGGGAGCTGAGCGAGGAACTCCCGGAGCGGAAGGACCTCCGCATCCCCGAGCCGCAACGCCCGATCGCCCTCGAAGACGATGATGCGCCTCTGGACCCTGTGGGTCCGTCGATCGAGGGAGCGGAAGCCCGAGAGCCAAGCCGAGCGCGGGTGGCTGTGGGCCTTCACCTCCACGGCCCACAGCTCACGACCGCCGCCGAGGTCCACGATCAGGTCGACCTCGGCACCGTGTCGGGTCCGGTAGTGGAACAGGCGCAGCTCGGGCCAGAGCGTGCGCTCGCGGCGCCGTAGCTCGAGGGCCACCAGGTGCTCGAAGAGCAGGCCCCGCTCGCCGGCAGCCACCCGCTCGAGAGGCCGACGCAGGATCGCGTTCCGGACCCCGAGATCGAAGAGGTAGTGCTTCGGGTGGGCGGTCAGAGAGGCGCGGTCGGAGCCCCTCCAAGCAGGCACCGAGAAGAGCAGGAGGGTGTCCTCAAGGACCTCCAGGTACCGACGCGCGGTCTCGTAGGCGATGCCCGCCTCCTGCGAGAGGGCGCGGAGGTTGAGGATTCGGCCCGAGCTGGCGGCCACGAGATCCAGGAGGCGTGCGTAGCCTCCGAGGTTCCGCACGAGCGCCTCGGCCTGCACCTCCTCCCGGAGGTAGGTATCAGCGTAGGAGCGCAGGTCGGCGTGCCGGAGGGCTGCGTCGGGCTCGGAGGCGATGCCTGGGAGCGAGCCCTCCGCCAGGACCCGCTCGAGATCGAATGCCTCTCCGAGCTCTCGCTCGAGGAGCGGATGGAGGTGGTGGACGTGGACGCGTCCCGGCAAGAGGTTGGCCTCGCCACGGCGGAGCTTGCGAGCGCTCGAGCCACTCAAGAGGAAGCGGAAGCGACCTGGCAGCTCGTCGACGAGGACCTGGACCGACTGCAGGAGCTCGGGGATGCGCTGCACCTCGTCGATGAGGACGGTGCGGATCGCGCTCGGCGCGGCGCGGAGCTCCGCCTCGAGGCGCTCGGGCGCTGTCACGTAGTCCCTGAAAGTCCGCGCGCTCGCGAGGTTCAGGGAGCGATCGGGAGCGAGGGCCCCGAGGAGGGTGGACTTGCCGACCTGTCGCGGCCCGAGGAGGAGGAGGCTACGCGGGGAGGCGGCGAGGCGATCGTACAGCAGACGTTGGAACATCCGGGTATTATTACCGACGTTTTGCCTGGGGACAATGAAGAAGGCGGGGCCCGCCCACCCCGCGGCGGAGGAGAGCCGCGCCGCCGTGTTGGGAGCAGGAAGCCCGGTCCGTGGCGACCTCGTCCGCCAGAGGCCCGGGTGCCTTCGAGAGCCAGGTCGCTCCCTCGGGGGGTTCTCGGGCAGCACGCTGGGAGCGCAGGTCCGCGGGGGGTCGCCGCGTCAGGGCTCGGCAGTCCGGGGGAGAGCTCCTCGTCGAGCTCGCGGAGGATGTGGTCCAGCTCGTGGGTCCGGGGCGCTGAGCGCCGCTACGCCGGGACGACGGGGCCCAGGGAGCTGGGCTCCTCCTGGCGGGTCTCGGGATCGTCCCGCCGAAAGCCCAGGATCCAGCGGATGTCCTCGACGATGAGGTAGAAGCAGGGCACCAGGATCAGGATGATGAAGGTGGCGAAGAGCACGCCGAAGCCCAGGCTGATCGCCATCGGCACGAGGAAGCGGGCCTGCACGCTGGTCTCGAGGATCATCGGCATCAGGCCGAAGAAGGTGGTCAGGCTGGTGAGCAGGATCGGGCGGAAGCGGCGCACGCCAGCGGCCAGGATGGCCTCGGCGACCGGGATCGGGGCCAGGCCGTGGTCTGGATCACCGTCGCGGAAGCGATTGGCGGCGTGGACGAGGACCAGGGAGTCGTTGACGACCACACCTCCCAGGGCCACGATCCCGAACATGCTGATGATGCTCAGCTCGAAGCCCATGATGATGTGGCCGAGGACCGCGCCGACGACGCCGAAGGGGATGGCCGTCATCACGACCGCGGGCTGGATGTAGCTCCGGAAGGGCACCGCGAGCAGGGCGAAGATGGCGAGCTGGGCGATGAGGAAGCCGATCAGCAGCGCCTGCATGCCCTCCTTGCGCTCTCGCTGCTCGCCCTCGAGCTGCCACTTCAGCCCCGGATAGCGCTCCATGATCGCCGGCAGCGTGCCGTCGATGATCGAGGCCGTGACCTTCTGCGCGTTGGCGATCTTGTCGTCCACCTCGGCGGTCACGGAGATCACGCGGCGGCCGTCGTCGCGGCTGATGGTCATGGCGGCGTGGCCGCGCTCCACCTCGGCCGCCTGGCCGAGGGTCATCTCGCCGCCCACCGGCGTACGCACGATCATCGACTCGATGTCGTGCTCGGTCTCGCGCTCGCGCTCCGGCAGCCGGACGAAGACCCGGACCTCGTCCCGCCCGCGCTGCTGCCTGAGAGCCTCCGCGCCGTAGAAGGTCGAGCGCACCTGGCGGCCGAGGGTGGCCGCGTTCACACCGAGCGCGGCGGCCTCCGGGCGCAGCTCGAGGTCGAGCTGCGGCTTGCCTCTGGAGAAGCCCGCGTCGATGTCGTGCACCCCTGCATACTCCCCGAGGGCTGCGGCTACATCCTGCGCCGCGCGCTGGAGCTGGTGCACGTCGCGGTGGCTGAGCTGGATGTCCACCGCGGCGCCGGCCCCGGAGCCGATGGTGCTCTTGAACGAGAGCAGGTCCAGGCCCGGGATCTCCCCGACCGCCTCGCGCCAGCGCTCGACGAATTCCGGTGCCGTGACCGGCCGCTCGCCGAGGGGTAGCAGCCGCACGCGCACCGAGGTGACGTGGCCGCCCGGCGCCACGCGGACCTGAGCGACGGGCCCTCCGCCGGCCATGGCCGAGCCGAGGCGCGAGTACATGCCACGCGCCACGTCGTCGAAGCCGCCTTCTTCGTCCATGACCTCGAGGGCGCCGTCGATGAGGAGCTGCTGGATCTCCTCGGTGCGGCTGGCCGGGGCTCCATAAGGCAGGAGCGCGGTGGCCGTGATGTTGTCGCTCTCGATCTTCGGCATGAAGGAGAACTCGATGCGCCCCCCCGCCACGAGGCCCGCGACGATCACCAGGGTGGCCACGCCGACCCCGAGCGTGAGGTAGCGCCACTCCATGGCGAGGCGCGCGAAGGGGGAGTAGAGCCGGTGGATGAAGAGCTCGAGCGCCGAGGTGAAGAAGCGGCGGAGCTCGTCGGCGCCGAGCCGCAGGGGCGTCGACAGGAGGCGCAGCACCCACAAGGGCAGGAGCAACCAGCGCATGAGGCCCTTGTCCGGTACCCTGAGCTTGTGGCCCAGGTGGGCCGGGAGCACGAAGACGCTCTCCACAAGGGAGATGAGGAGGACCGTGATGACCACCGAGGGGATGACGTAGAAGATCTTCCCCATGAAGCCGGGCACGAAGAACATCGGCGCGAAGGCCACCACGGTGGTGAGGATCGAGAAGGTGACCGGCACCGCGACCTCGCGGGCGCCGCGGATCGCCGCCTCCATGAGCCCTGCGCCCCGCTGCCTCATCTCATAGACGTTCTCCCCAACGACGATCGCGTCGTCGACGACGATGCCGAGCGTCACGATGAACGCGAAGAGCGAGACCATGTTTACGCTTGCGCCCGTCAGTGGCATCAGGAGGAGCGCGCCGGAGAACGAGATCGGGATGCCGAGGGTGACCCAGAACGCCAGGCCCGCCTCGAGGAAGAGCCCCAGCACGATCAGCACCAGGATCAAGCCCAGGAAGGCGTTCTTGAGGAGGAGCTCCATCCGCCCGCGGTACATCTCGGAGCGGTCGCTCACCAGCCCGAGGGAGACCCCGGCGGGCAGGGTCTCCTCGAACTCGGCCATGTGCTCCTTGACCTTGCCGGCGATAGCGAGGGGCGTCTGGTCGCCGACCCGGAAGACCTCGACCAGGATCGCCGGCTTCCCGTTGAAAGAGGACCAGTCGTCGATGTCTGCGAAGCCGTCGCGGATCTTGCCGAGCTCTGCGAGCGTGAGCTGCACCCCTGTGGGATCGACGACGATGGGCACGTCCTCGAACTCGTGGCCGTGGGTGCGGCGCTCGTCGGTGCGCAAGAGGAGCTCTCCGCCCCTGGTCTTCACCGCGCCACCGGGGAGCTGGATGGCGTGCCGGCGCACGCGGTCGGCCACCGCGTCCAGGGTGAGGCCGTGGGCCCTCAGCGTCGCCTGGGGGATCTCGATGCTGATCTCCGAGGGGCGCACCCCGGCGAGCTCCACCTGGGTGATCTCGTCGTCGGCGATGAGCCGATCCCGGACGCGCTCACCGAGCTCCTTGAGGACCTTGTCCTCCTGCTGGCCGTAGATGGCGACCTTGATCACCTCCCGGCGGTTCGAGAGCTGGCTGACCACCGGACGCTCGGCGTCCTCGGGCAGCGAGCGCACCCGATCGACCGCGTTCTTGATGTCGGCGGTGACCTTCTCGACGTTCCCGCCCTTGTCCACCTCCGCGTAGACTCCG
>CAZEHU010000009.1:6027-10892 GCA_964511605.1 uncultured Myxococcales bacterium | reverse complement strand
CCGGCCCCCTCGCCAGCGCTGGACGTGACCCGCTTGATGCCGTCGACCCCGCGCACCGCCTCCTCGATGGCGAGCACGATGCCCTGCTCCACCTCCTCCGGGCTGGCGCCGGGGTAAGCGACCCGGACGGAGATCCAGTCCATCTCGAAGGCCGGGAAGACCTCCTGGGTGATCCGTGTGGCCGAGAAGGCGCCGCCGATCACCAGCACGGCCATCAGCAGGTTCGAGGCCACGGGGTTGCGTGCCATCCAGCCGATAGGGCCGGGTCGCTCCGCCAGGGGGCTCGGCACGCGCCCGCCCGGGCCTTCGGAGGCGGAGCCGATCACGGAGTGCCCTCCTCGGGCGCCGAGGGATCCACATCGCTCGGTGCCTCGGCCGTCGCCTCCCCGGCCACGCGCAGCGCCATGCCGGGGATCGGAGTGGCGAGCGGCGAGGTCACAACCCGGTCCCCCGCGTCGACGCCACGGGTGAGGAGCACGCGGTCCCGCTCCCGCCAGCCGATCTCGACCGGATGCACCTGGAGCTTGCCCTCGGCGTCGACCACCCACACCCGATCCCCGTCGCGGATCGCCAGGCGGGGCACAGCCACGGCCTGATCGAGGGCACGCCCCTCGATGTCGGCGCGCACCCACGCGCCGCCCAGGAGCGGGATCCCGCGCTCCGCCAGCGGCCGCTGGAGCTCGAAGGGGTCGACCACCTCCACGAGGAGACGGGCCATCTTGCCCTTGGGATCCAGATCGCCGAGCAGGCGCAGGACGCGGCCCGAGCGCTCGGCCCTCTGACCCTCCCCCACCTCGAAGGAGACGCTGACCGCTGCCCCCTGTTCGGCGCTGTGCCCCGGAATGCGGATCCAGGGGAGGCGATCGGCCGGCACGCTGACCTCCACCCACGTGGTGTCGGTACCGACCAGCGTCGCTACACGCGACTGCGGACCGACGAGCTGGCCCAGCTCCACGGCCTCCGACTGCACGCGGGCGTTCCATGGCGCGCTCACCCTGGTGCGCTCGAGGCGGAGCTCAGCGAGGGCCACCTGGCTCTGGGCGCTGCGCACGGAGGCCCTGGCCGCGGCCAGGTGCGGCTCACGCAGCGCGAGGGCCTCGCCCGCGGCGGTGCCGCCCAGCTCGCCGGCGAGCGTATCCCACTCGTTGGCGGCCACGGTGGCACGCCCGGTCTCCACCTGCTCCTCGAGGCGTGCGCGTGTGACCTGCGCCTGGGCCTGGGAGACCGCGAGGCTGTAGTCCTGGTCCTCGATGGCGAAGAGCAGCTCCCCGGCGGAGACCCTCCCCCCGGCGACGAGCTGTGGGTGGAGCTCGGTGATGCGGCCGCTGACCTCGGGGGAGATGGTGAGCACCCGTGAGGGCTTCACCGTGCCCCATGCCGTGATGGTCACGGCCTCGCGGGAGACCGACGCCTCGACCACCTCGACGAGCGGAGGCTGTTCGACGCGGGCCTTCTTCTGGGCCTTGGGCCGCGAGGCCTTCAGGCTCAGGAAGACCTGCACGGCGAGGAAGACCACGACGATAGGCAGGACGGCCTTGAGGATGCGGGTGACCCAGATCATGGGGTGCCTCCATCGGCGATCTCGGCCGAGAGCTCGGCCGCCCACGACCCTCCGAGGGCGCGGTGGAGTTGGATGCGGTGCGAGAGGAGCTGGCGGCGCGCGGACAGCAGGCGCTGCTCGACCTGCTGGTGGCCGCTGAGGGCCGAGAGCACGGGCAGGTAGTCGACGAGGCCCTGGACATAGCGGCTCTTGGCCTCCTCGAGGGTCGCGCTGGCCTCCCGGAGCTGCGCCTCGAGAGCCGCGAGGTGATCCCGCTGGTGGCGCTCGAGGGCGAGGGCGTCCTCGACCTCCTGGAGGGCGACGAGCACTGCCTTCGAGTAGCCGTGCATGCGCTCCTCGAGCTGGGCACGCGCCCGATCGACCTCCGCGCTCCGGCGATCGCCGTCGAAGAGGGGGGCCGCGAGCGACGAGAAGATCGACCAGATCCAGTTCGACAAGAGGTCCGACAGGGAGGTCGCAGAGTAGCCCGTCGAGCCGCCGACCCGCAGCGCGGGGAAGCGATCGGCGAGGGCGACACCGATGCGGTGATCGGCGGAGAGGACGCGGAGGCGGGCAGCCTCTACGTCGGGGCGGCGCTGGAGCAGCTCGGAGGGAACACCCGTGGCCGGGAGCGCCCCGAGGTCCGGCACCGACGCCGCGGGACCCGGCAGCTCCTCGGATGGAGCGCGTCCCTGGAGGACCGCGAGCTGGTGGCGCAGGGTGGCCTCGCGTCCAGCGAGCGGCGGGACCTGGGCCTCGAGGGCTCGGAGCTGCTGCCGCTGCTGCCGCACGTCGAGGGCTCCGGCGAGACCCTGGGCGAAGCGCTGCTCCACCAGCTCCAGGTAGCGGCGGCTGGTGCCGATCTGATCGTCGAGCAGGGCCGCCTGGGCACGCACCTCGGCGAGGGCGTACCAGAGGTCCGTGGTGGTAGCCGCGAGGCTCATCGCCGCAGCGCTGAGATCCAGGCGGCCCGCCGCACGATCGGCGTCCGCTGCTTCGATCAGGTGGGCGACGCGGCCCCAGACATCGATCTCGTACGCAGCGGAGACGCTGAGGTCGTACTGGGGATCGTCCACCTCGAGCTGGCCGAAGGCGCCGCTGTTGATGATGCGATGGCTCTTGGAGGCCTGGACGCTGGCCTCCACCTGGGGCCAGCGTCCGCTCCGGCTCTGGCGCCCGAGGGCATCGGCCTGGGCGAGGCGGGACCAGGCCTGCTTCAGGTCCAGGTTGCCGGAGAGGCCGGCGTCGATGGTCGTCGTGAGGGAGGCGTCGTCGAAGGTCGTCCACCAGCGATCGGGCGCGCCCGCGGCGGGGCTCGGCCCCTGCGAAGACGCAGGCTCGGCCTGGCCGAAGACCTCGGGCACTGCCACCTCGGCCTCTCGATCCTCCTTGACGTCGTGCAGGGCGCAGGCGCCGAGCAGCAGGCCGGGCGCCACGGCCGCGAGGAGAGCGCGGCTCACGGCGCGATCCCGTTCCAGAGGGTATCGACGGCGCCGTGGATCCAGCGCTCGACGGAGCGATCGTCAGCGTCCCCCTCCCTCGGGCCGGCCAGGGGCCCGCCGAGGCCGACGGTCTCGAAGAAGACCGCGTTGTGGAGGGAGCCGAGGAGGAGGCGGGCCGCGGCCTCCGCGTCCGAGAAGTCCACCCGTCCGAGGTCCTTCTCGGCCTCGAGGTAGGCGGTGATGGAGCTGGCGATGACGATGGGGGGAGCCTCTCGTCCCCGCTGGCGGACGAGCTCCCCCGGAGGACAGCCCGGCTGGGAGCTGAGCATGATCACGCGGGGGATGATGCGGCGGAAGAACCCCACCACCTCGCGTCCGATGCCCAGCAGGTTGTCAGGGACCTCTGCCTGACCGGCGAGGGCAGGCCAGGCCCGCGCGAAGCTGCAGTCCGGCAGCCCCATCGCGGCCTGGAACAGGCGCTCCTTGGTCTCGAAGCGCTTGTAGATGGTGCCCTCGGAGATGCCGAGCTCGCGGGCGATGGTGGCGGTGGACGTGCCGAAGCCGTGCTCCAGGAAGAGCCGCCGGCTCGCTTCGACGATGTCCTCGGTCTTGATGGTCGGTGGTCGTGCCATAAGTGAGGCCACACTTATTAATCGACGAGGGCGGCGTCAAGCAGAAGAACGCAGGCTACGCCCGCCTCCCCGGGGCCGAGACCCTTCAAGGGCAGAGAATAAGTGAGGATTCACTCATTATCCTGGTGAGGGCAACAGTCTCGTGCGCGTAGGAGGCTGGCGGAGGGCCGCAGCTCGGCGCCGCGACGGCGCGGAAGCGACGAGGCAGCGCTCGATCAGCGCAGGATCTCGACCAGGCTCACGCCCTCCCCGCTCGGGGCGACGGGGAGCGGCACCAGCGGCTCGTCGGGCCCGCGCCAGCCGCCGCTGGGGCGGGCCGGCTCGAGGCCGGGGCGGACCCGCGGGACCTGGAATGCCAAGGCCGGAAGGTGGGTCGGCGGGGCCTGGGCGGAGGGAGGGACCTCCGGCGCCTCGATGTCGAGGTGGAAGTGGTTGCGATGGCCATGGTCGTAGTCGGGCGTGAGCACGTTCGAGAAGATGCCCTCGACCAAGAGGCGCGCGCCCAGGTTGTGGAGGAATTCGGACTTCGGCTGCTCGTGGGGCAGCCTCACCTCCCAGTGCTCCTCGACGTTCACCTCGCCGACCCCGTCGATGTAGATGGCCCCGATGTCGAGGGCGCTGCCGAAGCTGTGCAGGCTCTGGAGCCAGGGGTAGTCGCGCAGGCGGCGGCAGTTGTAGGTGCCGAAGGACCTCACGGCGCGGATCGTCGCACCGGGACCCCAGATCTTCCGCACCTCCTCCTCCATCACCAGCTCGAGGTACGCGATGGCGATGCCCATGCGGCAGGTGGTCATCAGGTAGCCGGTCCACTTGATCCGCCCGGGACCCCGCATGTAGTGCATCGCCTGGGGGACGTGGCAGTAGAGGTCGGTCACCTCCGGGCCGTCCCAGTCCAGGCGCATGCGCGGGCGCGGCAGCTTGACCACCTCTCGGCGGCGGACGAAGACGTAGTCGGTGACGCCCGCCTCGTGCAGGCGCTCGGCGCAGTGATCGATCGCCATGCCATCCCAGGGGGGGATCTCCAGGCCGGCGGGAGTCGAGGGCTCCGGCCAGGGCTCGGGCAGGGGAAAGCCCTCGTTCTCGAAGGCCTCTGAGAGCACCACATCCGGGCTCAGGTCAACGGCCCCCACGCCCGTCGTGCCGTCGGGCATCGCGGGCCCCACCGCTGGGGCGAGGGCCAGCACCAGGGCCGGGGCGAGGCTGAGCACACTCCACCGCTACCCCGAACCCGCCGTCAACGCCAAAAGGATC
>CAZEHU010000009.1:454-6017 GCA_964511605.1 uncultured Myxococcales bacterium | reverse complement strand
GATCTCCCGATTGCCCTTCGGACCCGTGACCGGGGAGTCCGTGGAGCCCCTCACCTCGAAGCCCACCTGCACCGCTCGCGCTCTGACCGCCTCGAGCGCCCCCATCCGCAGCGCGTCGTCCCGCACGACGCCTCCCTTGCCCACCTTCTCACGGCCCACCTCGAATTGCGGCTTCACCAGGACCACGAAGGGGCTGCCTGGCTCGAGGAGGGCGTGCACCACGTCGAGGAAGAGGCGCACGCTGATGAAGGAGGCGTCGCAGGTCGCCAGGGTCGGCTGCCAGGGCAGGTCCTCGGGGCCGACGTGGCGGATGTTCGTGCGGTCGAGGACGTGCACTCGCGGATCGGATTGAAGGCGCCAGTGGAGCTGGCCGTAGCCCACGTCGAGCGCTACGACCTCGGCGGCGCCACGATCGAGGAGGACGTCGGTGAACCCCCCGGTGGAGGCGCCGATGTCCAGGCAGCGGGCGCCAGCGATCGCCTGCTCGAGCCAAGGGAAGGCCTCGAGGGCACCGAGCAGCTTGTGGGCTCCTCGGCTCGCCCAGCGCTCGCCGCCCTTGATGTGGACCTCCACGTCTTCGGGCACCCTCGCGCCCGCCTTGTCGACGCGCTGCTCGCTGGCGACCACACGCCCGGCCATGACCAGCGCCTTGGCCCGGCTGCGGCTCTCGGCGAGGCCCCGGTCCACGAGGAGCTGGTCGATGCGGACGCGGCGCGGCGCCTCGTCCTTCAGAGCGGGGCCTCTTCGAGCTCACCGTCGGCGCCCTCGAGGAGCTCGTCGATGCGCTCCTCGGCAGCCTCCAGGATGGCGCCCGCCTCTCGCGAGAGGGCCATGCCGCGCTCGAAGTCGGCCAGGGCGCTCTCCAGGCTGGTCTCGCCTCGTTCGAGTCGATCGACGACCGCCTCCAGCTCGGCGACCAGCGCCTCGAAGTCCGGGGCCTCGCCCTTGGTGGGGTTCGTCGGCTGGATCTCGTCGGGCATCAGGGGCTGCCTCCGCTCTTCTGATCGACGGGGGTGGGGAACGCGCGCCCCTCGATCTCCTTGGCCCGCCCCCGGTAGAAGCGGAACCAGCTCCCCATCAGGTGGGAGCGCCCGAGGACCTCGAGGCTGGCCGCGATCTCATCGCTCAGCGAGCGATGCTCGGCGAGCAGGCCCTCCACCTCGGCGAGGCGCGGATGGCCGGGCGGGATGGGGACGCTCGCCCGCGCTGCCAGCTCCTCGAGGGTCGGGGTGCGGGGCTCGTGGATCGGCGGCTTCACGGCCCGCCGGCTGTAGGCGAAGCCCGTGAACGTGGCGCCCTCGTCCTCGAGGAGGAGGGTGGGCAGGTCCAGCATGGGCGCGTCGCGGCGGGGCAGGTTGGTCCAGAAGGTTCGCAGGGCGTCGAGGTCCTGCGGACGCAGGGTCAGGCGCAGCGGGCGGCGCTCGAAGAGCTGGTCGATCTCGTAGGGAAAGGGTCCGGACTTCGTATGCCGCTGGGGCAGGGGCGCGGGGGCCTTGGCCGCCCCGAGCCGGAGCTGGACCACCGAGAGGCCCAGGGGACCGGCGTACACGGCCAGCTCCTTCTCGAGGGCCTCCGCGTCGAGGCTCGAGTCGGGGATCCGGAGATCCATGCCCGTCTCCTCCATGACGCGGAGATGCTTGGCCACCGACTGCTCGTAGCCGTGGCGGTTGGCGATCACCGCCTTGTCGGCGGCGAGCAGCTTCCGGGCCTCGGCCTTCAGCTCGGCGATGGCCTGGGTGGCGGCCTTGGCATCTGCGGGCGACAGCGCGGGGGAGGCCGGGGCCCCGGGGGGCCGTGGGGCCTCCTCGAGGGTGCCTGAATTGGCACCGGACGCAGCTCGCGCTGCGCCCGGTGGAGGGTCCCCGTCCTGGGACTCACAGGAGGTGAGGAGTCCCAGGACGAGGAGGACAGAGAGGCTTCGCTTCAAGCGAGGCCTACTTGATGTGGATCGTGAAGCTGTTGACGGTGCCCGTATCCTGGGCCCACTGGTCGCGGACTCGGAGCTGCCAGGTTCCCGCGTAGCTCTGGCCGTTGAACTTCTTCTTGACGTCGTCCGCGGAGCCGCCGGAGCCGAACTTCTTGAGGTTCGCGCTGCGACCGTCGGGGCCGAGCAGGGAGATCTGGAGATCACCGATGTAGGTGTGGCTGACGTCCACATCCACGGTCATCTCGTGGATCTCGATGTCCTCGCTGATGGTGAGGTCGACGGTCACGCCACCGCTCGGGTCGGCGTCCGGGATGTCCGTGGGGCCGGAGGCGGTCCAGGAGCCGGGCACGACGGCGGGATCCTCGTGGGGCTCGAGGGTCCCCGGGAGGATGGTCGCGACGATGTGATCGTAGTCGTAGAAGTCGTTCTCGTAGTCACGCGAGTTGTTCACGTTGGCCAGCGGGACCCAGACGAAGTCGGGGTGCAGCTCGGTGTAGTCCGTCGCGCTCCCGTGCTGCCAGGCGCCATCACCGATGATGCGAGCGCTCGGGTCGTCCATGGGCTTGTCGAGCCACAGCTCGTAGGTGAGCGTGCGGATCTCGATCTGGTGATCCCACATATCGCCGATGTTCCAGGAGCTCGCGAAGGTCTCGTCGTCGATCTCGTCGTTGATGCTCTCGTCGAGCAGGGCCTCGTGGGGTAGGCCGTCGGTGACCCAGTGGATCGTGGTGGTCACGAGCAGGGGGTAGACCTCCTGGGTGCCGCGCTCCTGGATCGAGGGATCGTCCCAGCCGTACTTGGTGTACTTCACCTCACGGTCCATCGGGGTGGCGGTGCCATCCTCGGCGACGTCGTACAGCGCCTCGGCCTTGGCGCGGTAGGCGCGCACGGGCTGGTTCCAGACCTGGGACCCGGTATAGCGGTCGATGACGAAGCCCTTGTCCTTGTTGCCGACGAGGTCGGCGAAGAGGATATGGAAGGCGGCCGGGGTCACGTCCTGGAAGTCGATGGCCTCGCGGCTCTCCTCGTCCTCGTGCCAGTTGTTGCGCGAGCCGTAGAAGCTGGAGTTCAGCTCCATGTAGACCTCGGTGAGGTAGGCCTTGGCGTCGCCGGCGGTGAAGGGGATCTCGGAGACGGTCGTCGGGTGGCGCGGCTCCGGCTCCATGATGGCGGCGGCGGCCCAGGCGTTGCAGTGGCCGAACCAGGACTCGATGCCGAACTGGGCCGTGCCGTGCTTGAGGACCTCGTACTCGAAAGCGGTGTCGATGGTGACGTCGATCTCGCCCGGGATCGCCTCCTGCTCCTCGAGCTTCTCGGAGACCTCGAGGTACTTCTTGCCGTCCTCGGTATCCTGCCACTTGAACGAGGGATCCGAGGAGTTCTCCCCGATGGCCTTGTTCAGCTTGCGGATGAGGGTGCGGCGCTCCTCGATGAGGTCGGAGACCTCGCTATCGAGCTCCTGGAACTTCTGGGCCTTCTCGAGGAGCGCGTCGTAGTCGATCTTGTCGAAGCGGCCCATCAGCTTGTCGTACTTCTCGGCGGGGCTGAGGTCGGCGATCTCCTTGGAGTCCCAGCGGGTCCAGGTGGTCTTGTAGGTGTTGTAGTGCAGGTCCTTGACGGTGTCGTCGTGCACTCGGTAGCCGGAGCCGTCGGAGCGGTAGCCCCACCACGAGCCGACCCACGGGGTCTTCGACAGGGCGCCCTTGAGCGGCAGGCTGCCCCAGCGGGTCTCGCCGTAGTTGTCGTTGTCAGCGGCGCTCGCCTGGGCGGTGAGGCCCGCGACGAGGCCCAGCGTCATGGTGGCTGCGACAGTGATCTTCAGGATGGTGTTCATCGTCTTGTTCTCCCTTGATCCCTACGCCTAGAGGTTCCAGCCGACCAGGACCGCCTCGGCGCTCCGGGTCTTGGAGTAGAAGGGCCAGAGCTGACCGCGGCCGACGGACCAGTAGGTCACATCTCCGTTGTCGAACTCGTACATCTTGTAGGTGGCGTCCCGCCACGAGGCGTCGCGGCTGTCCGCGATGGCGGCCAGGTCGGCCGGCAGCTCGGGGGCGACGGTGTCCACGCCACTGGTGAGGATGCGCGGGATGGTGCGCGGGAAGAGGCTGGCGCCGGTCTTGAGCTGGCTCTTCTGATCGAGCTCCACCGTGCGGCCATTGGGGTAGTTGCGGCTGTAGACCGTCTCGCTGATGGGCTCGAGCAGATCGTTCATGACGAACTCGACCTTGTACTCGTAGGTATCGAGCCGATCCATGCTGAGGTGCTGCTCGCCCGGGTCCGCCGAGCTCACCACCGCCTGGGTGATCTCCACCGTGGCCAGCTCGCGCATGACCAGCGAGTGGCCCTCGCCCTGCTCGATGGTGAAGACATCGCTGTCGGTGCCCGAGACCGCGTAGTCGAAGAGGAAGGCCTCGGTCTGGATGACGTCGCCGTAGACGACGTCACCGATCTTCGCCTGCTGCGCGAGGAAGATGTCGTCGCGCTTCTCGTGGAGCGGGGTCTGGGTGAAGACGACCGCCAGCTCCCAGTGATCGCCGACCTTGTAGAAGGTCTCGCCGATACCAGCCTGCTCGAAGGCGCCCGGGCCCGCGGGATCGCAGTCGGGGCAGTCGGCCTTGCCGGGGTTGATGGTGGACTCGCCCTCAGGGGTCGAGTCCGTCTTGTCGGCGCCATCGCTGGCGCAGGCGGCCACGAAGGCCGGCAGCGCGAGAGCGAGGAGCAAGGGGAGGAAGCGGGTGCGCATGGTAGCTCTCCTGGAGGGGCACTCAGCGAAGGACAATGGGCGCCGGGGCCGGGGCGTCCCGGCGGCAGCGGCCGGCTCTTTAGCACACCCTGTGCCAGATCGATCAAGTTCCCGTCCCCATTGATGATCGATGTCGCCCGAGCGTCGGGCCGGGGACCGTGGACCCCAGCCGGGTCTGGCGCCCAGGCCAGCGGCGGGGGTCCAGCGACCCCACCGCCTGTGCGGGCCGCGCGTTGCCGCGACCCGAGCGCCTGGGAGGGTACAGTCCGCCATGGATACCAAGATGGGGGTGCCCTCGGCGGTGTCCGGGTCTATGCTCCGCGCCCCAGGCACCCGGGAGACCCCATGACCAGCGCGCTGCTCGCTGCCCTGGTGAGCGCGGCCGCGGCCCCCGCGATGACCCCCGAGCAGGTGGCCGAGCTGCGCTCGGTGCGATCGGTGGAGATCGCCCCGAAGGGGGGCCTCGTCGCTTACACCCTCGGCGTTCCCCGAGACCCCTTCGCCGACGATGATGGCCCGGCGTTCTCGGAGCTGCACGTGGCCGGACCGAAGGCCGGGCGCTCGCGCGCTTTCATCACGGGGGAGGTCTCCATCGGCCAGCTCGGGTGGACCTCCGATAGCCACTGCATCACGTTCGTGACCAAGCGCGGCGGCGACGAGGAGTCCGCCCTCTGGGCCCTGCCTGCCGATGGAGGCGAGGCCTATCGCCTGGTGCAGCCCGACGAGGGCGTGGGCGAGTACTCCCTGTCGCCCGATGGCAAGCGGGTGGCCTGGCTGAGCCGCCAGAAGGACGACGAGGCGGAGGAGAAGCGCTCGGACAAGGGCTTTGTCGCGGAGATCTTCGAGGAGGTCGATCACCCCAAGCGCGTCTGGATCGCCGACCTGAAGCCGCG
>CAZEHU010000009.1:0-444 GCA_964511605.1 uncultured Myxococcales bacterium | reverse complement strand
GAGGTGGTGAAGACCGAGGATGGCCGCATGCTCGAGCTCGAGGGCTCCGCCTCGGAGCTCGAGTGGTCCCCGGCCGGCGATCGCCTGGCCCTCGCCCTCGCGCCGACGGCCCGCATCGACGACCACTACATGCGCCGGCGCATCCGCATCGTCGCGGTGGACAGCGGCAAGGTCATCGGCCGCGTCGACAACCCCGGGAAGCTGCGGGGCCTGCGATGGTCGCCCGACGGACAGCACCTCGCTTTCCTCAGCGCCGCCGACTACAACGATCCCAACGCTGGACAGCTCCTGGTGGTGGGCCGCGACGGCGGCGCCATGACCAACGTGCTCTCCGGCTTCGGCGGCGACGCCGAGGCGGCCGGTTGGCTGGACGAGGAGACCCTCCTCTTCGTCGCCTCGGAGGGCACCCAGATGCACCTCGGCCGGGTCCGCAGCGACGGGAAG
>CAZEHU010000008.1:0-17326 GCA_964511605.1 uncultured Myxococcales bacterium | reverse complement strand
AGGCGGTCCGGGAGACGCCGAACCTCCCCGACGCCCATGTCTCCCTGGGGATCGTGCTGCTGACCCTGGGCGAGCTGCGCTCGGGCTGGGCCGCATTCGACCGTCGCTGGGAGCTCCTCGCGCCGACGAAGCCACCGGAGCTGATGGCGCTGCCTCGCTGGACCGGCGAGCCCCTCGAGGGGCTGCGCATCCTGGTGCACGAGGAGCAGGGGCTCGGGGATACGCTGCAATTCGCGCGCTACGTGCCGGCCCTCTCCGAGCGGGGCGCCCGCGTGACCCTCCGCTGCCAGCCACCGCTCGAGCGCCTCGTCGCCACCCTCTTTCAGGAGGGGCCGGCGGCCGGAGGGCCGTTCGTCGAGCTGGTCTCTCCCGGGGCTCCTGTGCCCGCCGCCGATCTGCGCGCGTCGCTCTTCGATCTCCCCTTCACGCTCGATCCGGAGCTCTCCGCGATCCCGGCCGCGGAGGGGTACCTCTCGGTCCCGGAGGGCGCCCCGAGCTCCGCCGCCGCCGAGCTCGCCGATCGCCTCGCCCGCCCCGCCGGGGGCCTCCGGGCCGGCCTCATCTGGTGGGGCAACCAGGACAACCTCTTCGGACGCCACCGCTCGTGCCCCTTCGAGGCCCTCGAGCCCCTGCTCGCGGTGCCCGGCGTCGAGTGGTTCAGTCTCCAATACGGCGCGGCCAACGAGCGCATCGCCGAGGCGCCGTGGGCCGCCCCCCTCGAGCACCATCCCGGCGCCATCGACTCTTTCGACGACCTCGCCTGGGCCATGTCCCAGATGGATCTGGTCGTGACCGTCGATACCGCCACCGCCCACCTCGCCGGAGCCCTCGGCCTGGAGACCTGGACCCTCCTGTCCACCCCGCCGGACTGGCGCTGGGGCCAGGCCGGCGACACCCCCCCCTGGTATCGCCGCATGCGCCTATTCCGTAGGGAGCGTCCGGGCACCTGGCCGGCGCTGGTGCACGAGGTCGCCGCCGCGCTTCGCGACCTCTGATCAATACGCCTCGTACCCCTTCTCCTCCACGATGGTCGAGCCGAGCAGGGTATTGATCTCCCTCTTGAGCGCCGAGCGCTCGTCGTTGGTGAAGTAGACGGCCCGGGCGAGCTCGATGAAGCGGGGGCCGAAGTCCGAGCCCCGCTCCGAGGCGCGGATGTCGTCTTCGATCTCCCAGAGCCTCTCGTTGACGGTCTTCAGCCTTCCGATGAGGGCGGCGAGGGTCATGCTGCCGGGGATGTGGGCGTCGCGGACGCCCTCGAGGAGCTCGAGCTCGCGGAGGACGTTGTGGCGCTTCGCTTCGTCCCCGAGGCGCTCGCTCTTGATCTCCAGGATCGTGATCTTGTCGAGGAGCTCTCCGGGGGAGATGGGGATCTCGATCAGCACGGGGTTCAGCCCTTCGGGGCGATGGCGCCCCAGGTGGAGGAGGGGATCTCGAAGAGCACGAGGGGAACGAGCGGGGCGCCAGGCCCCGCGAGGGGGCGCCCGCTCAGGCCCTCGTAGAGGGTCTCGGTGCCAGCGTCCCACAGCCAGGGCAGGCCGGACAGGGGCTCGTCGACAGCCTCCATGAGGCGGTGGCCCGCGGCATCGAAGGCCGCGCTGGCGCCCCGCGCCCGCACGAGGATGGCTCGGAGCTCGGGGCCCTCCACGAGGTGCAGGTTTCGCCCGAGGTCGGCGGGCGCGGCTGCGCTGTGGCCCTCCGCGTCGATCATGACGAGGAGGTGGTCGTCCGATCCCAGCGCGGGTGATCGCTTCGCGCGGCGTTGCCAGAGGGCGTCCACCGCCTCCGGCTTCGCGGCGGCGACAAGGACGGGGGCCGAGGGCTGGACCCAGCGCGCCACCGACCAGGGCATCACGAAGACGCCCGGCAGGCGCTCGACCCGGGGGACCTTGGCCCCTCGGCGCATCGCACGCCCAAGGATCGGGGAGATGGCGGCGGCCTCCTCGCCCCAGGACACGAGCCTCGCCCCGAAGAGCACGTCCCCGGAGGGGCGCACAGGGAGCTCCGCCGTATCCACACCCGCGCCAGGAGACGCCAGCACGAGCGCGCTGGCGCTCGAGGTCGACCAGGTGACGGCCACCGGCAGCTCGCCGAGGCGATCGAGCACCACCGGGCTCAGCTCCAGGGCCTCGAGGGGCCAGATGCGGCCTGGCTCTCCCACGTGGACGAGCACCGGATCCCCGGGCCGGAGGAGGCCCCGCGCGTCGACCTCCGCCGTCGAGAGGAAGCGAGGCTCGCGCTCGACCTCGGGCGCCGGCTCCCCGTCCCACGCGAGCGCCACCCACTCGGCCAGCGCCTCCTCGGAGTACGAGCGCTCCCAGGATCCCGGCGTCAGCAGGATCTCGGCCAAGAGGCGCAGCTTGGCCAGGGCCCGGACGATGTGCCGGAAGTCCTCGCTCGCTTTGCCCTCCGAGGGATCCCGAAGGGGGGCGTCCCGGCACTCGCCCTGAGCGTAGCAGCCCGCCAGCGTCGGGTAGCGCTCGAAGGGCACCGAGAGCAGCTCCTTGCGGAAGGCCTCGGACTTGAAGGCCTCCCATGCCGGCGAGCGGATCTTCTGGAGGTAGATGTCCTTCAGCTCGAGGCGTGCGCCGGTGACGGCGATCACCTGGATGTTGGAGAAGGTGCCGCGCTGGTTTGCGCCGAAGACGTAGCCGGCCCGCTCCCCGCCCTCGTCGACGACGTAGAGCGTATAGGGCACATCCTGGGTCTCGTAGACCGGATCGAGGCGATCGCCGAGGCGGCGGCCGAGCTCCTCGTGGCCTCCGGTGCCCTGCCGCTCGAAGGTGACGTAGTGGGTGCGGAAGGCGGTGAGCTCCGGGAAGAAGCGCCGCAGATCTCCTTCGGGATCGTTGAGCGCGCAGCCCGTCGCGGCCTGGGCCGGAGCGCTCATCAGGCAAGCCGCAGCGACCAGCACGAGGGTCGCCAGGAGTCGGCAGCGGGCACGGAGGTCGCGCAAGGCCGCCATCCTACCTCACGCGGGGCTGGGCTTGTCAGCCCCTGGCTGCCGGTGGACCATGTACGCCTGGCTCGGGGCCCCTCCTGCCCCGACCCTCGGGACCGATGCTGACCCTCTACCTGAGCTGCCTGCTGATCGGTGGCGTGCTCGTCACGCTCTCGCTCGTCGGCGGGGACGCCGACGCCGATGTGGACGTGGACGTGGACGTCGATGTGGACGTGGACGTCGATGTGGAGGTGGACGTGGCTGTGGACGTGGACGTGGACGGCGACATCGGGCACGGTGCCGAGACCCACGTCGGCGATGTGGCGCACGGGGTGCGAGAGGGCAAGCGCCGCCGCTCCTACAACCCGCTCACGTCGATGCGCTTCTGGATCTTCGGGGCGGCCTTCTTCGGCATGACCGGCACCCTCCTCCACCTCCTCGAGCTCAGCGCGGAGCCCACCCGCGCGCTGCTCGCGGGCGGCTCCGGCTTCGTCATCGGCGGGGTGGCCTCCGCCGTCACGCGCTTCCTGCGCAACCCCGTCAGCGCCGACGCCATCGCGCGCTCGGAGTACGCCGGCCAGATCGGCGAGCTGGTGCTCCCCCTCCGCGAGGGCGGCATGAGCCGCGTGCGCATCCGCATCCGCCACCGAGAGCGCGATCTCATCGCCGTGGCGCCCGAGCCGCTGTCCCTGCCGGCCGGCACCCGCGTCGTGGTGCTCTCCCTCGACGAGGAGGGCCGCGCCCTGGTGCAGCCCGAATCCTCGGTCTTCCTCCTGGAGCAGAACCCCTGATGGAATCCCTCATCGAAGCCCTGATCTATGCGGGCGCGACCCTCGCCGGCCTGTTGGCGCTGGTCGCTTTCCTCAAGTCCTTTTTGATCATCGGAAAGCCCAACGAATTGCTGGTCTTCAGCGGGAGGCGCTATCGCCTGCCCTCCGGGGAGACGGTGGGCTCGCGGGCGGTCCGCGGCGGCCGCTCGATCCGCCTGCCGATCATCGAGAAGGTCGACCGCATGGACATGACGCTGATGCCCGTCGACATCCAGATCCGGGACGCCTACGCGAAGGGCAACATCCGCATCAACGTCGACGCGGTGGCCAATGCCAAGATCACCAACGACGAGCGCATGCTGCACTTCGCGATCGAGCGTCTCCTTGGGAAGCCGCGCGCGCAGATCCGCCAGCTCGTCAAGGAGACCCTCGAGGGCACGCTCCGCGGCGTCATCGCCCAGCTCACCCCCGAGGAGATCAACCACGATCGCCAAAAGCTCTCCGAGCGCCTCAAGCAGGAGGTGGCCGACGATCTCGGCCGCATGGGCCTGCAGGTGGATACCTTCAAGATCCAGCACATCTACGACGACGTGAACTACCTGGACTCCATCGGGCGGATCCGCATCGCCGAGGTGCTGCGCGACGCCGAGATCGCGGAGTCCGACGCGCGCCGCGAGGCCGAGCAGTCGGTGGCCGCCGCCGCGAGCCGCGGCAAGGTGGCCCACGAGAAGGCCGGGGCCCAGGTTGCCCAGAAGCAGAACGAGCTCAAGAAGGTGCAGGCGGAGCTCGACGCCGACGCCCGCGCCGAAGAGGAGGTCACCGCCGCCGCGGGCCGCGAGGCCAAGGCCATCGCCCTCCAGGAGCTCCAGAAGATCCGGGCCCAGCTCGAGACCCTTCGCCTCGAGGCCGAGGAGATCATCCCCGCCGACAAAGAGCGGCAGGCCAAGGAGCTCCGCGCCGCCGGCGACGCGGCGATCCGCTCGGAGACCGGGCGGGCCCAGGCCGCCGCGCTGGCCTCGATGTTCGGGGCGTGGCGAGCGGCGGGCGATCGCGCCCGTGAGATCTTCCTCATCCAGCAGATCGACCGGATCCTCGCCGACGTGGCCCAGGCCACCGACGAGCTGGTGGTGGAGCACGTGAACCTGATCGATGGGGGGGATGGCCGCACCCTCGCGCGGCACGTGGCGAGCTACCCCGCCATCGTGCACGAGATCCTGGATCGCATCCGCGACACGGTGGGGATCGATATCCCGGCGCTACTCACGACGCCCCACGAGCGCGGCGGGAGGGACTGATCATGGAGGTTTTCGGAGTCCTCGGCGGCGTCTTCCTGCTGGCTGCCATCAGCCTGGCCCTGACCATCAAGAAGGTCCTGATCATCTGCCAGCCCTCGGAGGTGGTCATCGTCTCGGGTCCGCGACGGCGGTCCGACCAGAAGGTGGGCTATCGCCACATCCGCGGTGGCCGCACCCTGCGCATTCCTATCCTCGAGCTGGTCGACCATATGGACCTGACCACGATGGCGGTCGATGTGGCGGTCCGCAATGGCTACAGCCGCGACGGCATCCCCCTGACGGTCCAGGGAGTCGCGAACCTCAAGATCGACGGCGACCCGCCCGGCCTCGATAACGCCGTCGAGAAGCTGATGGGCAAGCCGCGCGAGCAGATCATCCGCATCGCGCGGGAGACCCTCGAGGGCAACCTGCGCGGCGTGCTCGCCCGCCTCACCCCCGAGCAGGTCAACGAAGACAAGGAGTCGTTCGCCACCGAGCTCATCGAGGAGGCGGAGATCGATCTGCAGCGCCTCGGCCTGCTGCTCGACACCTTGAACATCCAGACCGTCTCCGACGAGGTGGGCTACCTGGACTCCATCGGGCGTACCCAGAACGCGGATCTGCAGAAGCGCGCCCGCATCGCCGAGGCCGATCGGAACGCCGAGGCGGCGGTCCGCGAGGCCAACAACATGCTGCAGACCCGCGTCGCCCAGCTCGAGGCAGACATCGAGGTGCTCAAGGCCCAGGCGGCCAAGCGCATCATCGACGCCCGCACCCTCCGGACCGCCGAGGTCGCGCGGGAGAAGAGCGGCGTGGATCCCGAGATCGCCAGGGCCACCGAGGAGCTCAAGGTCCAGCAGGCCCGCATCGAGGAGGTTCGGCTCGAGCTCGAGGCGGACGTGGTCGCGCCAGCCCGCTCGTACAAGGCGCAGCGGGAGGCGGCCGCCCGCGCCGAGGTCGCCCCTATCATCGAGGGGGGCCGGGCCACCGCCGAGGGCCTCACGAGCCTCGCGGAGACTTGGACCGAGGCCGGCGATCGCGCCAAGGAGATCTTCCTGCTCGAGAAGCTCGACGTGCTCGTCGGTATCCTCGTGGGCACCGTGTCCAACGTGAGGGTCGACCGCCTCACGGTGGTCGGCGACGACTCCACCGCCGGAAAGGCGGCCAGCCTGGTCGAGCAGCTCTCCGGCGCCACGGGCATCGACGTCAAGGACGCCGTCGAGGGCATCACGTCGCGGGCGAAGCGCTCCCTGTCACGCCCCGAGTGAGGACCCGCCCCACGAAGGCGCGCACATACCCGAGCTGGCTCGCCGCCACCTGCCGCGCCACGTCGCGGCGGCGGGTGCGCGGGGCCGCGGAGGTGAGCGCGCCCTTCGTATAGAGCTTCTTCGCCCGGGCCCGCTGGAGCTTGCCGCTCGAGGTCTTGGGCAGGCTGCCCGGGGTGAGCACCACCACATCGGCGGGCTGCACGCCGACCACCTCGGCGATCCGGCGGCGGACGCTGGCGACCACCTCCTCGTCGGTGGCCTCGGTGCCTCGTCGCTCGACGGCCACCACCAGCTCCTCGCCCCGCCGGCCGTCCCGGCCGAAGGCCATCACGTTGCCGGTGCGCACGTCCTCGAGGTCCCAGACCGCATGCTCGATGTCCTGGGGGTAGTAGTTCTTGCCCCCGACGATGACGAGCTCCTTGGAGCGGCCGCAGATGAAGAGCTCCCCGCCGGCCACGTAGCCGAGGTCGCCCGTATGCAGCCAGCCCCCCTCGAGGGCGGCGCGCGTGGCCCGCGGGTTGCCGAAGTAGCCGGTGGTATTCGAGGGGCCGCGGAGCAGGATCTCGCCGACCTCGCGCTCGCTCGCGACCTCTCCGTCGGTCCGAACGATAGCGACGTCGTGGTTGGGGAAGGGGCGCCCGCAGCCGACGACCTCGAGGGCGCGGGTGCCTGAACGAGCGCCTCTGGCGCGCTGCTCGCTCTCGAGCGCCTCTGGATCGATGGAATCCGAGGTCATGCCTCGCCCGATGGGGCCGAAGGTGACCGCCAGGGTGGCCTCGGCCATGCCGTAGACCGGGAAGTGGGCGCCGCCGTCGAAGCCGGCCACAGCGAAGCGTGCGGTGAAGGCGTCGAGGGTCTCGCGGCGAATCGGCTCCGCGCCGCAGCCGGCGATGCGCCAGGCGCTGAGATCGAGGCCCTCGAGGTGCTTGTCGCGGATGCGCCGCGTAGCGAGGCCATACGCGAAGTTCGGCGCGAAGCTGATGGTGCCGCGGTGCTCGCTCATCGCCTCGAGCCACCTCTGGGGGCGCTTGAGGAAGGTCATGGGCGAGAGCGAGACGATCGGCACCCGGTAGAAGAGGGGGGCGAGCACGAAGCCGATGAGGCCCATGTCGTGGAAGAGGGGCAGCCAGGAGACGCCGACGTCGTCGGGCCGGACCTCGAGTCCCTCGCCTGCGATGCAGCGGATATTCTCGGCCAGGGCGCCGTGGGTGACGATGACTCCCTTCGGGTGGGAGGTGGAGCCGGAGGTGAACTGCAGGAAGCAGGTGGCCTCCGGTGCGACCTCGACGAGCGGGGCCTCCGCTTCGCCTTCCAGGACGACGTCCGAGGTGAGGACCTTACGGAGGACGGGGCAGCGGACGAGGAGGGTGCCGAGGACCTTGTGCACCATGCGATCGGTGATGAGGCCCGTCGCGCGCGAGGCATCGACGATGTGCACGGCGTGCTCGAGGTAGCCCGCGAGGCGGCCGACGCCGAGGGGCGGGAAGATCGGCACCGGGACCATGCCGGCCCAGATGCAGCCGAGGAAGATCGAGATGAACTCCTCGTTGTCGGGGAGCACCAGGACGATCCGATCGCCCGGCACGTACCCTCGATCGAGAAGGGCGCGCGCCACGCGGGCGGCACGGTGGGTGAGCTCGGCGTACGAGACGTAGCGCTCGGCGCCATCGTCGGCGACGAAGGTGAAGCCACGATCCTCGAGCTCCCGCACGTCCGCGAGGGCCTCCGACGCCGTCCGGTGCAGGAGGGGCGCCGTCGCAGGGCCGCCGCTGAGGTGGGGCTCGAGCCCGGGGTGGATCGTCTTTCGCTTCATGGTCGCTCCTCGCATCTTCCCCCCACGGTATCGGGCGACCTCGCCGCCCCGACCGACCGAGCGTTCGCTCGGTTTCGCCATGATTCCGCAGAGTTCGGGCGCCTTGTAGCGGCCCTTCGGGGGTCTGTCAAAGGGCTCCTCCAAGTCGAGCGCTCGCTCGGTCGCCGAGGAGGGGGTCCGTGCTCACCGGGACGGTTCGCCGGTCCGGTCCGTTTCTTTTGGCGGAACCCGGACCCCGTGGAGCGAACGTCGGGTCCCTGCCCCGGGGCCGATCTCCTTGGAATTCCTTAGTTCGTAGGCCGTGGCGGGCCTCGACTCCCGTCGTTGACACCGCCTCGCACAGGGGCCTATAAGCGCCCGTCCCTCGCCCCCCGGAGGACCCATGAAGCCTACGAATTCCCTGGCCCAGCGTGCCCTCGGCGCCCGTCTCCCCGGCGATCGCGCCTTCGGCGCGATGGTGGGCCTCTCGCTCCTCGTCCTCGCCCCGGCCGCCGGGGCGCGCTCGGTGACCCATACGGGGATCGTGGACGTCGGCGCGAAGATGGGCGGCTACTTCTTCCTGAACGACGCGGACGCCGGGCTGGACAATACCTTCGCCTACCGCCTGCACGCGACCTACAACTTCTCCTCCCTCATGGGAGCGGAGCTGGCCTTCGACGCCTCGCCCAAGGAGGTCAACCAGGTCAGCCTCTACGATCTCCACCTCGACGTGGTGTTCCATCCCTACGCCAGCGAGTGGTTCGTGCCCCAGGTGGGCTTCGGTCCCACCTTCGCGACCATGGTGCCCGAGGGCGGCGAGACCGACAGCGATCCGGGCGCCAACGTCTTCGGCACCATCAAGCTCTATCCCTGGGATCGGGTCGGCTTCCGCGTCGAATGCCGCTACATCGCGCGCTTCGGCACCGGGGATGGCGAGGAGACCGCGCACGATCTCATCGCCTCCGCGGGCATGTTCGTCACCTTCGGGGGCGGGCGAGAGGAGGTGGAGGTCCTGCTCGATACCGATGGGGATGGCTTCCTCGACAACGTCGACAAGTGCGTGAACACCCCGGGTGTCGCCTCCGCGGAGGGCTGCCCCGACCGCGACGCCGATACGGTGGCCGACAAGAGCGACAAGTGCCCCGACGATCCGGGCACCCCCGAGCTCGAGGGCTGCAACGATACCGACGGCGATACCTTGATCGATCCCGACGATCGCTGCCCGAAGGTGGCCGGCGCCGTGGAGCACAAGGGCTGCAAGGATACCGACGTCGACACCGTCGCCGATCCCGACGATCGCTGCCCGCGCATCCCCGGCCAGCCCAGCTTCCAGGGCTGCCCGCCGCCGCCGCCGGCCGAGGTCATCGAGCGGTACTCCGGCGCGATGGCCGGCATCACCTTCGAGCTCGACAGCGACGTGATCATCGACACCTCCTTCCCGTTGCTCGACGAGGCGGTCGCGGTGCTCGGCGAGTACCCGCACCTGAGGATCATGATCGAGGGCCACACCTCCTCGGAGGGCACCCGCGAGCACAACATGAGCCTGTCGAAGCGGCGTGCGAGGTCGGTGGCGACGTACCTGACCGACAAGGGTGTGCCCGCCGATCGCATCGAGACCGAGGGCTTCGGGCCCGATCGTCCGGTCGCCTCCAACGATACCGAAGAGGATCGGGCCAAGAACCGCCGCATCGAGTTCAAGATCCTGCGCAAGTAGCCCAAGCGGAGCCGCACCGATGGACGTCATCGCTCTGTTCGCCGAGGCGGCGGAGGAGGTGGAGGGCCGGCCCTTCGAGGGGCTCGCCGCCTCCACGGTCATCGCCGATCTCGGCATCGCCTCGGTGAGCCTCATGGAGGTCATCGGGATGCTCGAGGACGATCTCGACGTGGTGCTGCCCGAAGATCAGCTCGCTCAGGTCAAGACCCTCGGCGACCTCGAGGCCCTGGTCCGACGCCAGACCTCGTGAGCGAGGCTGCGCAAGGCGCCAGGTCCTCGGGCAGCGTGCTCCCCGAGGACCCGACGGAGCTCTTCGCCCTCGGGCTGAGGCTCCTGTCCAAGGACTTCCTGGTGGGCGAGCTCGCGCCCGCGCACGGGGTGCCGAGAGACGACCTGACGGCGAAAGCGAGGTTCTTCTCGAGCGTCGTCTCCGAGCTGCAGGCCACCGGGCGCTTCCTGTTCGGCATGCCGTGCGTCTCCAAGCCGGGACCGCGGGCGGTGATCGAGGATCGGGCGGGCCGCCGCCACGAGGTGATCATGTTCGCCTCGAACGACTACCTCGGGCTCTCCGCGGATCCTCGGGTGCACGCCGCGATCCGCGAGGCGATGGACGAGTACGGCGTCGGCGCGGGCTCGAGCCGCGTGAACGTCGGCTACAGCGGCATCCACCGGGAGCTCGAGGCACGCCTCGCCACCGGCTGGGGCAAGGAGGCCGGCCTCCTGTTCCCCACCGGCTTCGACGCGATCTCCTCCTCGATCCAGGCCCTCGCCGCGGCCGGAGATCGGGTGATCATCGATGCCTCGAGCCATGCCTGCATCATCGATGGGGCCAAGCGCAGCGGCGCCACCGTGCGCATGTTCCGCCACAACGACCTCGGACGCCTCGAGGCCCAGCTCGAGCGGGGGCGGAAGAAGGGAGAGGGCGGCGGGATCCTCGTCGTGGTCGAGGGCGCCTACTCGATGGATGGGGACATCGCGCCCTTGGACGCGATGGTGCCGCTGGTGAAGCGCTACGGGGCGAGCCTGATGGTGGATGAGGCCCACGCCATCGGCGTGCTCGGCGCGCGGGGGCATGGCGCCGCGGAGCACTTCGGGGTGCAGGCGGAGGTGGACCTCATCGGGGGCACGTTCTCCAAGTCCCTCGGCGCCACGGGCGGCTTCGTGGTGGCCGATCAGGCTGTGATCACCTACCTGAACTACCTGTCGACCCGGATCGTCTTCTCGGCCGCCTTCCCCCCCATCCTCGCCCGCGGGGTGGGCCGCGCGATCGAGCTGATGGAGGCGGAGGGGGAGCTCCGCGCGAGCCTCTGGCGCAACATCCAGTACATGGCCGACGGGCTCCGAGCGCTGGGCCTGGAGCTGCCGGAGGTGCAGGTGGGCGCAGTGCCCGTGCGCATCCACCGGGACGAGATCATGGTGGACTTCGCCGCCGACCTGTTCGCCGAAGGGGTCTTCACGTACCCCATCGTCTACCCCTCGGTGCCCCACGGACGCTCGATGTTCCGGCTGGCGATGCAGGCCGGACATACCCAGGAGGATCTCGATGAGGCCCTCGCGGTCTTCGGGCGTCTCCTGGGCAAGTACGAGGTGATCTGAGCGGCCCCGAGGCGCTACGCCTCCGTGTCGACGTCGATGATCGTCGCTTCCTCGTGGTGACGGCTCCCCGGGCCGGGGTGGCGGCGCTCGCCACGAACCTCCTCGAGCTGGAGCCGGACGAGCTCCTGGAGGCCCTTGACGACGGGCACGAGGCCGCGGGTGACCTGGAGCTGGACCTCCGCCACCTTCTCGAGGGTGCCGGCCACCCCGTCGAGGCGCTGCATCACCGTCTCCGCGCGTGAGAGGACCCGCAAGCTGGCCGCGCGCACGTCGGGATCGACGTCGGTGGTCACCAGCATGGCCTCCGCGCGCGACAGGGCACGCCGCACCAGGCCGCGAGGAGGAGCGGGGGGCGGGGCGCCAGGGTCCGAGGGTTCGTCGCTCATCCCTTCAATCCATCCTTGAGGGTGCGGATGGCCCCGAGCACGGCCGCCGGATCGGTGGCCTCGGAGGGATCGAGGCCGCCCTGCTCGACGGCGGCGCGCCGGAGCGCGAGGGTGTGCGTGCGCAGGAAGGGGTTGGTCGCCCGATCCTCTCCCATCGAGTAGGGCACGGTCGGCTCCCCGCGGGCCCGCAGGGCCTCCACGCGGGCCTGCCGCTCCGCGAGCGCATCGTTGTCCGGATCCACCGTCCGCGCGAAGCGGATGTTCGAGGCGGTGTACTCGTGGCCCGGGTAGACGTCGGTGTCGTCGGGTACGACGCCGAGCACCTCCCTCAGGGAGTGCGCCATCATGGCCGGCGTGCCCTCGAAGAGGCGGCCGCAGCCGGCGCCGAAGAGGGTATCGCCCGGGAAGAGCAGCCGATCTCCCTGGAACCACCACGCGGTGTGGCCGGTGGTGTGGCCTGGGAGGTGGAGGGCCGTGGCCTCGTGTTGGCCGAGGCGGAGGGTCTCGCCGTGGCCGAGGCCATCGGTCATCGCGGGCAGGCGGCCGGCGTCCGAGGCAGGGCCGTAGATCCGGAGGCCCGGGAACCGAGCGGCCAGTTCCTCGTTGCCTCCGACGTGATCCCAGTGGTGGTGGGTGGTCAGGATGGCACCGACGCTCACTCCCTCGGCCTGGGCCAGGGCGAGCACCGGATCGGGCTCCGAGCAGTCCACGACCGCGGCCGCGCCGCTGTCCTCGCAGATCAACAGGTAGGCGTAGTTGTCCCGGAGCTGCGGGACCACATGGACACGGAGGCGCTCGCTCATGGCGGCGAGGGTAAGCACACCCCGGGGTCCGAGGGGAAGTGACGTGTGCCGGCGATCGACGCCGAGCCCCTCGACGGGCCCATGTGCGCAGGCTCCCGGGCCTCAGGGACCCGGACGGCTGGGCCTCTTTTTCATTGACCGTGCGGTCGCGTGCCCCGTAGCTTCCGCGCCCCCATCCGCCCCCGCATTCCAAGCGACCTCGAGCTCGGAGGAGACCCGTGAAGGTCAAGAAGAACAGCCTCGTCAGCATCCACTACCGCATGCGCCTCGAGGATGGGCAGGAGATCGACTCGTCGGAGGGCGGCCGCACCCTGGAGTTCATCTGCGGGCGCGGGGATGTGGTCCCGGGCCTCGAGCGCGAGATCATCGGCATGCTGGCCGGCCAGGCCAAGAGCTTCACCGTCGAGGCCGACGACGCCTATGGCCGCCACGACGCCAGCCTGGTCAAGGAGCTGCCGCGCGCCGGTTTCCCGACCGATCGCAAGCTCGTCGAGGGCGAGTGCTTCAGCTACCGCTCCAAGCAGGGCGCCGAGCTCCGCTACCGCGTCGTCGACGTTCGCGACGACGTCATCGTCGCCGACTTCAACCACCCCCTCGCCGGGGAGCGGCTGCTCTGCGACGTCGAGATCGTCCAGGTCTACGAGGATGGCCTGGAGGCGCAGACGCGCCTGTAGGCTCCGCGCCCCCACCCTTCGCTTCGCGACCCTCCTTCCTCTCCAGCCTCCCTCGGAGGTCCCATGGCCCAGGTCCGTCATCCGGGCACCATCGCCATCCTCACCGGTGGCGGTGATGTCCCGGGGCTCAATCCCGCCATCCGCGCCGTCACGATGCGCGCCCGCCAGGAGGGCTACCGCGTCCTCGGCATCCGCCGCGGCTGGGCCGGGCTGGTGGACTTCGTGCCCGAGTACGGCCACGACAACTCGGAGTTCGTCTTCGAGCTGACCGAGGAGGTCGTGCGCCGAGCCGGTCGCTCCGGCGGGACCTTCCTGCACTCTTCGCGCACGCGCCCGAGCACCCTGCCGCGCGACACCGTGCCGCCGCACCTCCGCGACGGCTACACCGACGACATCAACGACGTGACGCCGGAGGTGATCCGCAACCTCGAGTTCCTCGGCGTCGACACCCTCATCCCGATCGGCGGCGACGATACGCTGAGCTATGGCCATCGCTTGCACGAAGAGGGGATCAACGTCGTCGCGATCCCCAAGACGATGGACAACGACGTCCCGGGCACCGACTACTGCATCGGCTTCTCCACCTGCGTCACCCGCACCATCGAGCTGACCCACCGCCTGAGGACCACCACCGGCTCCCACGAGCGCATCGCGGTCCTCGAGGTCTTCGGACGCTACGCCGGCTTCACGGCGCTCCTGCCGACCTTGGCCGGGGCGGCCGATCGCTGCGTCATCCCCGAGCATGCCGTGGACCTCGATCACCTCACCGAGATCCTCGTGGGCGATCGCAACCAGAACCCGAGCCGCTACAGCGTGGTCCTGGTCAGCGAGGGGGCCCGGGTGACCGGCGATACGGGCATGAGCTTCGAGGGCGAGGAGGCCGACATGTTCGGCCACAAGAAGCTCGGGGGCGTCGGCGATCGGATCTCGGCGGAGATCAAGGCGCGCTCGGCCCGCTTCAACGGCGGACGGCGCATCAACGTGGTCAACCAGCGCCTCGGCTACATGGTCCGCTGCGGCGATCCGGACGCGGTGGACTCCATCGTGCCGATGGCCTACGGGAATATCGCCCTCGACCTCGTGATGAAGGGTCGCTCCGGGCGGCTCGTGGCGCTCCGCGAGGGGGTCTACGACGATGTGCCTATCGAGGCGATCGTCGGCAAGAAGAAGATCGTCGACGTCGAGAGCCAGTACAACGTCGAGCGCCTCCGCCCGAGCTATCGCTCCTTCGACGGCCGCTCCTTCTTCCTGTTGAGCGAGACCGCTCGGGAGCGCGCCGCGGAGTAGCTTCAGGCGCTGGTTCGATCAGGGCCCTGGCAGCGGCTGCCGGAGGGTCGTCGCTAGTCCCTCCCAGTCGAAGCCCGGGCCGGGATCGGTGGCCCGCGGCGAGACGTGCAGGTGCCCCAGGATGCCGGAGAAGTCGGCGTGGGCTCCGGGGACCACGTCCCGGGGCACCGCGCTCGATCCGCGGCTCGCGGGCACGGTCGCCGGCAGCTCGGGGAGGAGGCGCGCCAGCTCCCGGAGGAGCAGGCCGAGGCTCTCGATCTGCTGGGGGGTGTAGCCCCACTGCTGGATCTCCTCCCCGTGGATGTGCACGAACTCGCTCAGGGGGCGCGGGAAGACGCCGGCATCGACGCCCTCGGGCAGTCGTCCGCGATTCACGCTGTCGACGGGATTGACGAGATCGATGCTGATGGAGCGCGCGTCGACCACCTCGAGCTTCGTATGGTTCGCCTCGAGCTCGAGATCGAGGTTCTGGTAGACCGTGCCGTCGTACTCGATGGTGAAGTGGGTCGAGCCCCCGCTGTCGCCGAGCTCGAGGAAGGCGTCTCGGGCGTCCGCGGTCCGCGAGTCGTGGAGCACCACGAGATCGAGGAAGTCGTAGAGGCGCTCCCCGCCACAGGTCTCGCCGCTCGGATCGCGTCGAGGGCGGAAGTAGCTCGGGATCGCGCCGCTCTCGGCCGTCAGCCCGAGGGCCTTGGCTCGGTGTCGCTGGGCCCTCAGCTCCTCGTAGCGATAGCGCTCGGACTCGATCGCGAGGGCCACCGGCAGGCCGAGGCCGGCGAGCAGCACCTCCCCCTGGTGGGCTCCGGGGACCTCGACGGGCCCAGGCTCGTCGGCGGGATCGCCGCCGCTCTCGCCGCCCTGGGCGAGGCGAAGTCCCGCGCGGGCCTCCGGATGATCCGGCGCCTCCTCGAGGACGGCCTCGAAGCGGGTCTGGGCCCGAACGGGGCGTGCCTCGGCGAGGGCGCGGAAGCCCGACTTGAGCTGGCGCTCGAGGTCGAGCTCCTCGGGCGGCTCGCAGCGAGGCGGGCCCGCGGGCGCCGCGTTCTCCTCACAAGCGCCCTCCAGCCCGATCCCCGGCACCGCGAGGAGCAGGGCGAAGACGAAGATCGTCCGAGACGCGGGTATGGGCGGTCTCATCGCTCGGTGGATCCACGCACGTCGAGGCCCATAGCCACCAGATCGGCGTAGCGGTCCGCGGCGAGCTTCACCGCTCCCTCGAGCACACCCTCCACCTCGAAGCCCCGCACATCATAGAGGTAGCGGGCCCTCGGATTGTCGGAGAAGACCTGGAGCGTCACACGCACGACTCTCGGGTTCGCCCGCGCCCAGGTCAAGGCGGTGTCCAGGAGCAGGCTCCCCACCCCGACCCCCCACGTCCGGCGGACGACCCCCATGCCGAGCGTCACGTCGTGCTGGGTCGAGGAGGTGGTGCCGGCGATGAGGCTCAGGTGCCCGATCACCGGGGCCTTGCCGGGGCGCGGGCCGGGCCGGACAGCGACGAGGGAGAGGCAGGTGGCGTGGCGATCGATGGCTGCGAGGAGATCCTGCTGTTCCCCGATGGAGGGGAGCGCGTCGTCCTCGGAGAGCAGCATCCAAGGGGTCTCGGCCACGGTCTGGCCGAGGTGATCGAGGAGCCGCGCGGCGTCCCGGCGCACCGCCCGCCGGATCTCGAGCCCCTCGCCGCTGCGATCGGATCCCCTCCAGGGCAGCTCCATCAGGGCCTCCCCCCCTCGCAGAGGAAGCGCTCCACGGGATCGAAGACGTGGGCCGCGGCCTCGCGCCCGAGGAGGAGATCCCCGTGGCCCCACTCCGTCTCGGTCTGGATCCGGATGAGCTCCTCCTCCTCGTCGATCACGAAGGCCCCCGCGGCGCGCTCGGCGCCGCGTCCGACCACCAGAACACGGACCGGCCCTCCGAGATTCGCGGCCGCCGGCGCTACGGCCCGAGGCGGGGCGAGGCGATCGGTGGTGCCCGCCACCAGGAGGGCCGGCACCTCGATGGCCGAGAGGGCCGCTAGGTAGTCCGTGCCGCCGTCTCGGGACAGGGGTGGGCCGGAGGCTCGGGTCCACTGGAGGAACTGGCCGATCACGCCCTGAGGCAGATCCTCGAGCATCTCGTGGCCCGCGCGACGGAGGATCGTTCCCTCGATGTTCTCGGGGTTGTAGATGGCCCGGAGGAGGCGAGGTGTGTACCGCCCGGCGATCCACGCGAGGGGGCGGACCACCCCGCGCACGGGCATCGAGCCGCGCAGGCGCAGGAAGGGGCCCCCGATCCGCGCGAGGACCCGCAGGACCGCGTCGCCGCCGAAGGCCATCGGGGATGCGATGGCCACCAGCCGGGCCACGCCGGGCGCCTCGTGGCTCGCCGCGTGGGCCAGACCCACCATGCCGCCCATGCTGTAGCCGACCCAGGCCAGGGCTGGCGCGCCCGTGGCCTGGAGGATGCGCGCGATGGCCGCGGGCGCGTCCTGGTGGACGAAGGCGTCGAAGCTCGGGGCCTCGGCTCCGGCTCCCCCCTCGCCTGGGGTCCGCGAGCCTCCACAGCCCCGTAGATCGAGGAGCCAGGTGTCGTGGCCGCGCTCCCGCAGGAAGCGCGCCAGGGAGCGCTCCTCCACGAGGTCGAGGTTGCGGTGGTTGGTGAGGATGCCGTGGCAGAGCAGGACCGGTGGGCCCACCGGGGTGCCGCGGGCCTCGTAGCGGCTCAGGGCCAGGCGCCAGCCATCCGCGGCGGTCGCGAAGAAGACCGCGTCCGGGGTGGCGCCGCCGCCCCAGACGCGCTCCATGCGACGGGACCAGGCGCGTGCGCCTCCTACCAGGAGGAGGAC